>JBKJNL010000181.1:0-2638 GCA_046593615.1 Myxococcota bacterium
GCCGCGCTGCACGAGCAGACCGCCGTCGCCGCGCAAGTCGTCGCCGGCCAGAGCGAGATCGAGCGCCTCACCGAGAAGCGCCGCGCCGACCAGCGCATCCTCGAAGACCTGCGGGCCCGCCTGCAAGAGACCCGCGCCGCCGTCGACGACGTCACCATGCAGCGCCAGGTGGTGCAGCAGGCCCTCGCCGCCCGCGACGCCGAGCTGCACGAGCGCCGCGCCGAGCAGGGGCGCCTGCAACAAGAGCTCGACCGCGCCGCCGCGCAGCTGAGCGAGCAGCAAAAGCGTTACGTCTCGGTCGAGACCGCCGCCGCCGCCCTGTCGCAAGAGGTCCGTCGCCTCAACAGCGTCGTCGAAGACAGCGCCCGCAAGCTGCATGACCTCACCGTGCAGCGTGATGCGGCACAGGCCGCGGCCAGCGAGCTCGAAGGCAAGCAGCGCGTGGCCTCCGACGAAGCCGTCGATGCCCTGCAGCAGCTGGAAGCGCTCACGCAGGTCACCAGCGCCGAGCGCAAGGCCCTGCAGGCGAGCTTCGAGGCCGACCGGGCCCGCCTCGTCGCCGAGCACGCCGCACAGCAAGCGCTTGCCGTTGAAAAGGCCGTCGAGAAAGCCGTTGAAAAGGCCGTCGAGCGGGCCCGCATCGACGCCGCTGCCGCCTACGACGACGAACGCCAGACGCTGCTCGAGCAGGCGCAGCACGACACCCAGCAGGCTGTGCAACAGAGTGTCCAGCAGGCGGTCCAGCAGGCGGTGCGCGCTGCCGTCGACGACGCCGTGGCCCAGGGCGAGGCACTGCTCACCCGCAAGCTCGCCGAAGTGGCCGCCGACGAAGAATCCCAACGCGCCCGGCTCGAAGCGCGCTTCGCCGACGAGCGCGCCGCGCTCGACGACGATCTCGAGCAGGCCCGCGCCGCCCTCGCCCGCGCGCAGGACGACTTTGCCGCCGAACGATCCCGCTTGCAGCGCGAGCTCGACGCCACGCGCGACGAGCTGGCCACGCACACCGAGAGCCTGCTGAACGTCGAGGTCGGCCTCGAGCAGGAGCGCTCCGGCCACTTCGACATCGCCGCCGCCCTGAAGCACGAGCGCAACGAGCTCGAGCGGGCCCTGGCCCTGCAAAAGGCCGAGCACCAGGTGCTGCTGGCCCGCCTCGCCGACGTCGAGGCCACCGCTGCCGCCGCCGTCGAGAGCTTGAGCGCCGAGCTGTCGACCGCGCGCGCCGCCGCCGACGAACGCGGCACCCGCTTGTCGTTCGTCGAGCGCGACAGCCTCAGCCAGCTGACGACGCTCACCGACGAGCTGGCCCGCACCCAGGCCGCCGCCGTCGACGCCGCTGCGCGCGGGCGGGATCGTGAAGACGCGCTGCAAACGCTGACGTCGTCACTCGCCGCCGCCACCGCCGAGGTCGCTGCGCTGACAGCGACCGTCGCCGCGCTGCAGGGGCGCCTGGCGGCGCGCGACGCCGAGGTCGCCACGCTCACGGCCCGCCTCGACGGTGCCGGCACCTCGCTGGCCGAGCTGCTCGGCGAGCGATCGTCGCTCGAAGACCGCGCCGCTCTCGCCGAGAGCGAGGTCGCCGACCTGAATGCCAAGCTGGTGTCGGCCGAGTCGGCCTTTGCCGAGCTGGGCGATGAGCTGAACGCCGCCCGCGCCACCGTCGACGACGTCGGCCAGCGCGCTGCCGACGAAGCCACCGCGCTGCAGGCCGCCCTCGACGATCGCTCCGTCGAGCTGACCGAGGCCAACGCGATGCTCGCCGAGCGCGAGCTCGCGCTCGAAGAGGCCAAGGCCCGGCTCGTCAAGCACGAGGAGCGCCTGCTGGTCCTCGACGACCAGCTGGCCCAGGCCCGCCAGACCGTCGACGACCTCGGACGCCGCGGCGCCGATGAAGCCTCGGCGCTGCAGGCCCAGCTCGACGATCGATCCGTCGAGCTGACCGAAGCCAACGAGCTGCTGGCCGAGCGCGAGCGGGCCCTCGAAGATGCCCGCACGCGGTTGCACGAGGCCGAGCAGGGCATCCGTGACCTCGACGCCGAGCGCGCCCGCCTGGAAAAGGTCGCCGGCGAAACCGACGCCGCCCTGGTCGCCGCCAAAGACGCCGCCAGCAGCAGCGCCGACGAGCTGCTGTCGCTGACCGACGAGCTTGAGCGCGTGGTCATCGAGCAGGAAAAGCTGTCGGCCGCCGTCGCCGCCGGCGCGGCCCGCGAGCAGGCTTTGCAACAGCGCCTGGCCCAGGGCTCCGCCGACACCGACGCCGCGTTGGCGTCGTTGTCTGCCGAGGCCACGGCCTCGCGCGCGGCCCACGAAAAGCAGAAGAGCGCCGCCGACCAACGCATCGTCGAGCTGACCGCCGAAGTCGCCGCCCTGCAAAAGGCAAAGGTCGAGGGCGAAAAGAAGTTCGAAGAGCTGCGCGCCGAGGCTCGCGACGTCGTGGCCAAGGCCAAGCTGCTGGCCAACAAGTCCAACGCCGAGGTGGCCGCGGCCCAGGCCGAGCTGGCGTCGTCGCAAAAGTCCCGCGCCCCCGCCGACGCCGACGTCGCTGCGTTGAAGTCCCAGCTGGCGACCCTGCAAAAGGCCAAAGAGCGCGCCGACGCCGACCTCGTCGCCCACAACGACGAGCTCGTGGCCCGCCGCGCCG
>JBKJNL010000535.1:0-4235 GCA_046593615.1 Myxococcota bacterium
GTCTGCAGCGCCGCGACGGATGCCGGTGTCGTGCTCGCCGCTGCGGCGCCCGAAGCGCCAGCCGGCAACGCGGGCAACGCGGGCAGCGCGGGCAACACGTCGGAAAACGGCGGCACCGCGGTGGCCACCAGGGCGCTGGCCCGGTGGCGCGCCGACGAAGCGGCGGCGCGGGCGGCGGCGACGGCGTCGTCGACGCGGGCCAGCTCGAGATCGAGACGCAGCGCCGTGGCCGCCGACGACTCGCCGGCGTCGGCCCGACGCCGGGCGGCGACGACGACAGGGGCGAGCCGGGCGCGCTCTTCGTCGAGGGCGCGGGCGAGGCGGTCGGCGGCGACGACATCGACGTAGACCTCGAGTGCGACGCGGGCCAGCCGGCCACGGCGACCGCGGACGTCGAGCAGCGCGGCGTCGACCCGCCGCTCGGCCGCGTCACGCTGCAGGCCGCGAGCGCCAGAGATGGCGAGGGGCACTTCGACAGCGAGGAAGTCTTGCGAGCCCCGGCTCTGATCAAACAAGGGCCCGCTTTGTCGCTCGAGGCGCAAGGCAGGGTTCGCCCACAGCCCGGTGCCCTCGACGTCGGCGCGGGCGCGGGCGGCGTCGACGCTCTCGGCGGCACCCGCCGGCCCGGCGAGCACCAGCGCCACCCAGGCGTCGGCGTCGATCGCGGCGCTACTACGGGCGGTCGTAGATGCGGACACAAGGAGCCCCAGCAGCAGCAGCGCGCGCATGAAACCTCAGCGGTGGTGGAGAGGGGCGGGCTCGAGCTCGGCGAGCGCGGTCTCGGCCAGGTGGTGCACGTCGTCAAAGAACGGCAGCGTCGCCAGCGACAGAGCGGTGAGGGCGCCGACAACGACGGCGGCGCCCGACCGACGGGCCCGCGGGTTGAGGCGCAACAGGCGTTCGACGCGGCCCTCGACGTCGCCGCCATCAATCGCCGGCAGCACGTCGAGGCTGGAGCGCAGACGCAGGCGCGAGACGTCGACGACCGCACCGGCGAGGTCAAAGACGCCGACGACGGCGGCGGCGTTTTCGTCGGCTGCTTCTTCGGCCGCCTGGCGGAAGCCACGCTGGATCCAGGTGTCGAAGATCGGCGGCGCCAGGGACGTCGCCAGCGACAGCAGCGACAGGCAACGAGCGTCGCCACGTCGAACGTGGGCCGCTTCATGCGCGAGCGCGGCGCGACGAGAGGCGGGCGAGAGCTGCGTGAGCAGCGCGCGGCTGGCGACCACGACCGAGCTCGCGGCGTGCAGCAACGTCGGCGGACCCTCGAGGGTCACCAGCGTCGTGTCGTCGTCGAGGATCGACTGTTCGCCGAGACCCACCGCAACCCGCAACAGCGCCCGCTGTCGGCCGAGATCGGCGAGCCGCAACGCCAGGCGCAGGACCGCGGCGGCGGCAGCGACCGCGGCGACAGCGGCCAGCCACGACGACAGGCCCGTGAGATGGGTCGGACACAGGTGGCCGTGGTGGTCGTGCTGCAGGCAATGGTCGGCAGCCAGCCCACGCTGCGCCAGCAGAGCCGGGAGGGCGACGAGGACCACGACGACGAGAGCGACGACGGCGGGACCGAGAGCGGCGAAGAGGGCGACGTCGGCCCGTCGGGCCGCCGACAACGGGGATCGACGAGCGGCGCCGACGGCGACGGCGCCGACGACTGCGGCTAACGTCGCCGACGTTGCCGCGACGGCCACCAGCCCGAGGACGAAGCCCAGCATGCTCATCGCCGGCGCCGGGCTTCGATCAAGCTGGCGAGCCGGTCGAGGAGGTCGTCGCTGGCCGCGACGTCGACAAAGGCGGCGAGGCCGACGTCGCCATGGCGCCCGACGATGCGTTCGGCGAGCGCCGCAGCCACGGCGCGCTCGTGCTCGATGCGCGAGAGGGTGGGCTGGTAGCGCCAGGCGTTTCCCTCTTTGGCGCGCTCGAGAAGACTCTTCTTCTGCAGCCGCTCCATGGTCGTCATGATCGTGGTGTAGGCGCGGGCTCTGCTGCCGGTGAGCCGATCACAGACCTCGCGCGCCGTGGCGTTGCCGGCGCGCCAGACCTCTTCCATCACCGTGAGCTCGAGCACCCCGAGCGCTGCGATCGGTCGCGTCACCATGTGGACCATCTACGACAGGCGGTCGTAGATCGCAATCTGCGCCGTCAGGGCCGGCCGATGCCGACGTAGACGAAGCCGCGGTCGCGCATCTGCTGCGGGTCGTAGATGTTGCGGCCGTCGAACACGACCTTGGCCTTCATCTTTTTGGCGATGTCGTCCCAATCGGGGCTGCGGAACTCGGGCCACTCGGTCATGAGCACGAGCGCGTCGGCGCCGTCGACGACGGAGTATTCGTCGTCGCCCCAGAAGAGCTGGTCAGATGCTTTTGCGCCGGCTTTTTCGAAGCGCGCCTTTGCGTTCTTCATCGCCGCGCGATCCCAGGCCTTGACGCGCGCGCCGAGCGCGAGGAGGCCCTCGATGAGCGGCAGCGCCGGGGCTTCGCGGATGTCGTCGGTGCGCGGCTTGAACGCCAGTCCCCACACCGCGATGGTCTTGCCGGCGAGAGCGCCGCCGAAGTGCGCGACGAGCTTCTCGAGCATGACGCCGCGTTGCCGCGTGTTGGCGGCGTCGACGGCTTCGAGGATCGATTGCGGCGCGCCGTGCTCGCGGCCGCTCCAGGCCAGGGCCTTGACGTCCTTCGGGAAGCACGAGCCGCCGTAGCCGACGCCCGGGTAGAGGAACGCCTTGCCGATGCGCGAGTCGCTGCTCATGCCGCGGCGGACGTCGTCGACGGAGGCGCCGACCTTTTCGCACAGGGCCGCCAGCTCGTTCATGAAGCTGATGCACGTGGCGAGCATGCCGTTGGCCGCATACTTGGTGAGCTCGGCCGACGTCGTCGACATCACCAGGATGCGCAGCTCGCGCAGCAGCATGGGCTTGTAGAGGCGCTCGAGGGTGCGCAAGGCGACGTCGTCGTCGGCGCCGATGATGATGCGCTCGGGCTTCAAGAAATCATTGACCGCGTCGCCCTCTTTCAAGAACTCCGGGTTGCTGGCGATGTGGATGGCGTGCTTGGCCCCTTTGACGATGTCGCGCAGCTTGTTGGCGGTGCCGACGGGCACGGTGCTCTTGGTGGCCAGCGTGAGCTCGCCGGTGGCCGCGTCTCTGACCTGCTGGGCGGCTTCGAGCACGAAGCGCAGGTCGGCGGAGCCGTCGCTGCCCATGGGCGTGCCCACGCACAACAAGACGATGTCGCGGCCAGCGACCGACTCGGCCAGCGACGTCGAGAAGCGCAGGCGGTTGGCCTTTTCGTTGCGCTTGACCAGGTCGTCGAGGCCGGGCTCGTAGAACGGGATGACGCCCTCGCGCAGGGCCTCGATGCGTTGGGCGTCGATGTCGACGCAGACGACGTCGACGCCGGCGTCAGCGAGGCCCGCGCCGGTGACGAGGCCGACGTACCCGGTGCCAATGACTGCGACCTTCATCTCACGACTCCATCAGCGAACACCCGGCCTGCTCCCGGGCCCGAGCGACCCTGGAGCGGTTCTTCTGCTTCTTCCGGTGCCCGTCGACCAGCCGGGTCATGACGATCGGATCGAGCAGGCCGTCGGCCTCGTAGCGCGCCGACAGCAGAGCGCCGTTCAGCGCAGCGCGACCGGCATGCCCCGAGCCGTCTCCGTCGACCGTCAAGCCGTCGCGCATTGCCCTCGGTGCAGCTCGTCGACAGGAGGACCCCCGCTGCTCGGTGCCGGGGAGGATGCACCGCCGACACACACGCGTCAGCTGCAGGTCCCTGCCTGGCCAGCACAGATCGGGGGCCCTGCGAGGAGTGGTCGTTCGGACGCGGGATCGTCGACGACATCGGCGTCAACGGAGTTCATCCTCGAGGTGTCGCTCTCCTGTTCACCGAGAGAAGGGCCGCTGTTGGTCGCAGGCGCCGCGCTGAGGCTCTGAGAGGCGCCCAGGGTCGTCGGCGCGGTGGGGGGAGCTGGATACTCGACCCAGAAGCCGGCGCGCTGGCCGACAACCGCGGAGCCAGGGCCCGTGTGGCCGAACCTCGCTTGGGTGTCCGCCCAGGTGAAGACGTCAGCGCCTCGCGGGCGAGGAGCGGTGAAGCTGGTGCCCGTGAAGAATGAGCCTGAGGTGACCAAGCTGTTGTCGCCCCATCGAAAGGATCCCGAGCCGCCGCTGCTGCTGCTGGCGTCGACCCACGCCGACGTGTCTTGGCGGAACGCGTTGCCGATCTCGGTCTGTAGGG
>JBKJNL010000536.1:0-6197 GCA_046593615.1 Myxococcota bacterium
CGCGGTCTGCGACGTCGACGCCGCGCAGCGGTGCACCTGCATCGTCGGCTACACCGGCGACGGCCTGACCTGCACGCCGGACGGCTCGCTGCGCGCGCATTTCCGGCTCGAGGGCAGCGCTGTTGACGCGACCGCGCGCACCCCCGATCCGGCCGACGACTCGCGCCTGCGGCCCACCGCCGATCGTTTCGAGACCGAGGGCAAGGCATCGAAGCGCTCGAGCGGCACGCCGCTCACCGGACTGCTGGACCCGATCGGTGACAACTTCACCATCACCGTGTGGGTCAGGCCTGAGTCCGCTCCGCTCTCTGACCGCAGCTGCATTTTCAGTGACGAGACCGAAGCGCAGGAGGCGAACATCGAGCTCGTGGCGCGCGTCGATCTCGGCGTCAGCTTCACGCTGCGCGCGTCCAGCGATGAAAACACGTCGGCGAGCGGGGCGGGCATTCTCACGGTGGGGCAATGGACCTTCATCGCGATCACAGGATCGTCGGCCGGCAACGTCGTGACCGTGTTCGCCGACGACCTCGAGGTGGCGACGTTCACCCATGGGTCGAACCTGGCCTTCAACGGGCGTGAGCTCACGCTCTTGAATGGCCTGACCGACACCAGCCCGTTCGACGGCGCCATCGACGAGCTGCGGATCTACAACCGTGTCCTCGACGACACCGAGCTCACGGCGCTGTTCGGCGAAGCCCCGCCCTGACCGCGCCTCGACCCTTGGCGGCTCGCGCGCGAGCGGCGTGACCGAGACCTCGCTCGCCGGTCAGCGCGGGCCGCCCTGGCAGGCGGTCGCGTCGAGCAATTGTTGTTGGCGCGGCGAGAGCCAGACGCGCGGGTTGTCGCCGCGGCCGACGGCGCTGTTGACGTGCATGCGCTGCGACGGTGAGAGCGGCAGCTTGCCGAGCGCGTTGTGCTGGATCTGCTTCTTGTCGTCGCCTCTTGCGACCGTGAAGCCGCCGTCGACGGTGCCGAAGCCGAAGCCGAGGGCCGCGGCGTCGAGCGCAGCTTTTGACAGCCGCGCGCGGTCGTAGCGCACCTTGACCACCTCGCGTCCGCCGACGAAGCCCGGCGTGGTGGCGACGACGCCGTCGACGCCGCCGAAGCGGACCTCGCCGTCCCAGAAGCAGGCGGTGGCGTAGACGGCGTCGTCGGCGCCGGCCGCGACGTTGTCGGCGCCGGCCTGCAGCCAGGGCGGGATCGTCTGTTGCGCGGCGCGCAGCGCCTGCACCATGCGCGTCAGCAGGTGGACGCTTCGATCCGCGCCCTCGAGCCGCGGCGCGAGCTCGTGCTCGAGGCCGTGCTCGTCGACGTCGATGAAGCGGACCACGGGGTTGTTCCAGGTGGGCTCACCGAAGTGCTCGAGCACGCGGCGGTCGTCGCCGGCCTCGTTGTTGGAGACAAAGACACTGACAAAGAGGTCGGCGGCATCAGCGACGACGGCGTCGCTCAGCACGTCGTGGCCAAAGGCGTTGACGGTGGAGCAGCCCGGCACCTCGTCGAACAGCACGAGCAACGGCCGGCCGCTCTTCTGGGCTTCGGCTTTGGCTGCGTCGTAGCCGCGGCGCCAGGTCACAATCCCGAGCTCGGGTGGATTCGTCGACGTCACCGCTGGCCTCCCGGGCGACGCGCACGCAGCGGGTGGGGCGGGGTCCGCCGTGCCGGCAAACGCCGCCGCGACCGTCGCCGTGCCGACCAACACCAGCACCCCGAGAAAATGCGTGCGCATGATGTGGGTACGAGGCAGCGGGCGAATCGGTGACGCGTCGCGCTTTCACAGAGGCCACGTGGCTTCTGTCGGAAGGGGATGGTGGTGGCCGGCGCCATCCAGGGCAAAGATGACGGCATGCGCACTTTTCCGCGGGCTCATTCCAACTCGGTTCCTTCGCCGACCGTCGCCATTGGTTTCCTGGCGGCGATCAGCCTGGTTGCCGGGTTGATCGGCTGCGCTCCCGGCGACGATGGCAATGGTGGGGGAGAGGGCGACGAGGACGGCGGCGGAAAAACCGGAGCCTTCGAGCGCGGGATGCGCTGGCAGATCACGCTGATCGAGCCGCCGTCCATCGACGAGGTCGACCTCGCCGTCGACGCCTGGGACCTCGACCTCTTCGACACCGACCCGGCGATCATCGACGCGCTCCACGAAAACGGCACGCTGGTCATCTGTTATTTCTCGGCCGGCACCTTTGAGCCCGGACGTCCTGACGAAGCGGCCTTTGGCGCTGACGTCATTGGCAACGGCTACGACGACGAGGCCTTTGCCGAAGAGCGCTACCTCGATGTCCGGGCCGGCGCGGTCTTGTCGATCATGAAGAACCGCCTCGACCTCGCCGTCGACAAGGGCTGCGACGCCGTCGACCCCGACAACGTCGACCTCTTCGACCACGACACCGGCTTCGACATCAGCGAAGCCGAGATGGCCGACTTCAACCGCTCCCTCATCGACGAGGCCCACGATCGCGACCTGGCGATCGGGCTGAAGAACGACCAGGCCCAACTGCCGGTGATCGGCGCCGCCGGCCCCGACGGCTACGACTTCGCCGTCAACGAAGAGTGCGTGCGCTTCGACGAGTGCGGCGACTACCAGGCCTTTCTCGCCGATGGACGGCCGGTGCTGCACATCGAATACGAAGACGCCGACAACATCGACGCGGTGTGCGCGGTGACCCGGCCTCTCGGTTTGTCGACGGTGGTGAAGAACCTGGCCCTCGACGACGCCGTCACGTTCTGCCCCTGACGCGCCGGCTCATCACTCGGCGGTGGCGAGGCTGACGCCGGCGAGGGCGCCGGCGACGATGACGGCGGCGCCGCCCACGACGTACAGGCCGATGGCGACGGTGCCGAGTGCGTCGGCGTCGTCAAAGGCCGCGTTCTTCTGCTCGGTGCTGAGCGCACCGTTTTCCAGCGTGGCCTCGAAGATCTGCTGTCCCCACAGGTCGATGCCCAGGCCGCCCGCGACCACCAGCAGGCCGCCGATCCCGGTCAACGCCCCCGCCAGCAGCAGGCCGCCGTCGTCGTCGTTGGCGCCGTCGGGGATGTCGGCGGCGCCGGCCCCGGCCTCTTGGCCGGCCACGGTCAGCTCCATCACCAGCAGGCGCAGCGGCCGGTCACGGGTGGCGTGCTGGTCGGCGATGGCCTCGTCGACGAGGCGCTTGCCCAGGCGCTCGACGGTGCCCGCCACGCGGCCGAGCTCGTCGATGCGCTTGCTCGCGCGGCCGATGGCCCGGGCCTGGCTCGTGTCGAATGCCGTGAGGTGGATGACCAGCTCGTCGCCGTAGGGCGACACCGTGCCGAACAACACCACGCGCGCATCGAGGGCGGCGGCCAGCTCGGCGAGGCAGCTTTCGCTGGCGCAGTCGGCGAGCTGGCGATCGGCCTCGATGTCGGCGGCGCGGCGCAGGTCGTCGTCGGTGAGCACGTCGACCAGCTCGCTGCGCGCGGCGACCCCGGCGAGCAGCTGGGTGAGCGCCGCCAGCTCGGTCTTGGTCGGCGTCGGCGTGACGGCGAGGGTCAGCAGCAGCAGCGCGTTCATCATGGCAGCGACACCAGGCTCAAGCAGGCCGCCGGACGCGCAAAGAAGACCAGCAAATGGTCGTCGTCAAAGGCCGCGATCTTGAGCACCTCGATGGGCTGCTCGTCGGCTCTGTCGATGATCGCCCGGGGCTCACCCGCCGTGACCCGCGCGGCCGAGGTCGTGACATCGACCACGACAACGTCGGCGATGGTGGGTGTGAACAGGCCGAAGCCGCCGGTGGCGACGGCGACGCCGCCGGCGACAGCGACGATGTCGTGGACCGCCTCGGCCACCGGCAGCTCGACGGTCAGCACGTTGTCGGGACCCGACCCCGAAGGCACGGGCGCGCGCGCGGCAAAGGCGGCGTCGACCTCGGCGATGGTGAAGCCCGCGAGGTTGATGGTGGTGCCGCTGCGGATGCCGAACACGACGGCGGTGGCGTCGACGACCACGACGTGGGCTGCGGTCTCGGCGCCCCCGAGCTGCAGCAAAGGGAACACACTGAAGCTGGCGAAGTCGGGCACGCCATAGAGGCCGGGCACCGGCGGATCGGGGTTGGCGTTGATGGAGGTCCCGGCAAAGAGGAAGCGGGCGCTCGCCGGACCCCCGTAGGCGGCGACGTCGACGGCGCCGGTGGCAGCGACGTTGCGCGAGCCGTTTTCGCCGCCGGCGCGGTTGAGGCCGCAGCGGCCGCTGCCGTTGCACTCGCCAACGAAGAACGCGCCGTCGAAGGGCTCGAGCAAGGGCAGCGCCGCCGAGCCGCCGGCAAAGGTGCTGGGCCGCACCGACCGCGGCGCGTCGTCGGCCGTCAGTGCGTCGAACGACCCGAGGCGGTGCAGCAGCATGGTGTCGGCGCCGGCGAGCACGAACAGCGCACCGTCTTTCATCGCCAGCGCCTGCACGTCAGCGGGAAAGACGCCTTCGACGTCGACGCTGGCGACGGCAAAGGCCCCGGCGGCGAGGGCGGGCGCGAGGGCCTGGCTGCAGGGATCGAGGGCGTGCTCGCCTTCGCCTTCGCCCTCTCCCTCGCCTTCTCCCTCGCCTTCGCCTTCGCCTTCGCCTTCGCCTTCGCCTTCGGTGGCCTCGCCTTCGCCTTCAGCGCTTTCGCCTTCAGCGCCTTCGCCTTCGGCGCTCTCGCCGTCACCTGCTGCACAGGCCCCGAGCTGGCAGCGCAGACCGGCGCACTCGTCGTCGCGGGCGCAGGGTCGGCCCCCGGCGGGTCTCTCGCGCAACAACAAGCAGCTCGAGGCGAGGAGCGCGCAGCAGCAAACGACGACGACGACACGCATGACCGGCTTGTGGCGCACGGCTGGCGGGCTGTCGATGTCGCCGGCCACACAGCGCGGGAGCCGCCGTCGTGCGCGGCTGCGCGCTAGCGGAGCCGCCCGATCACCGTCGGTCTGCCGTTCTGGGTGACGAAAAGGCGGTCGCCAGCGATGTCGATGCTGTTGATGATGATCCCCGGGAACTGCATCTTTTGCCGGGCCGCGATCACCGCCGACGATGCGTCGAAGTCGAGCTTCTCGACGCCGACGGACGACGAGCTGCGCACGATGTAGAGGGTGTCGCCCACGGCGGCCGGCATCGGGGTCACCATCGAGATGTTCGTGAGGCCGAGGGTCACCTTGGTCGCGGGGTTCCACGCGGTCGCGCCGTTCAAGAACTGGTTCGCTTTGAGGTTGCCGTCGCCGTTCCAGAAGTAGAGGCGGTGGCCGTGGGCAAAGACGCCGCCGAAGCCGATGTCGCTCTTCACCTCGACCTGCGTCTTGTTGCTCAGGTCGCCGTTGAGCGTGTTCCAGTCGACGCGGTAGAGGCCCAGGTTGTTGTTGAGGGCACCCGGGTCGAAGAAGCGGCCGACGGCGACATAGAGCGCGCCATGCATGAAGCCGATCGATGTCTGGTTCGAGACCGTCGACGTCGCCGGCACGACGATCGTTTGCTGGTCAACGATCGCCCCCGTGGCGAGGTTGACCGAGACGATGGCGATCTCGCCGGTCGTGAGCTCAGCGACATGGGCCGCGGCGAAGGGCCAGCGCACCACCACAGAGCCCGTGCGGAAGCTGCCCGGCATGCCGATCACGGTGGCGGGCTCGAGGGCGAGCGGCGTCCCGGGGTCGAGCGAGGTCAAGCGGCGGGTCTTCTGCACCGACGTGAACGACGCCGAGACGATGGTGCCGTTCTCTTCGACGAGCAGCGATCCGTTGAGGTTGGTCGTGTTGCTGTTGACGACGCCGTTGGTCTTGACGTGCGCGACCTTGTCGCCATTGACCAGCACATCGTCGATGAGCAGCGACGCTGATGCGCCCGGCAACGATGAGACATCGGCCACGCGCTCCACCGCGCGCAGTCGCGTCAGGTCGGCGATCGCCAGCGGTCCGCCGAAGTTGCCGGCGTAATAGACGCGGCTCTTGTCGACCGTGAGCGCGCCGCGATCGATGGAGCCCGAGGCCACACCCTCGTGCCGTCCGAGGAAGCGGAGGGCACCGACGTCGGAGGCGTCAAAGACCTCCATGACGCCGCTGCCCGTGGTGATCACATACGGCCCGACCACTTCGATCTTCGCCCGCACAGTCGAAGCCTGCGAGAGGCGCACAAAGTTGCCGGACGACACCAGGCTGCAGGCCACCAGCTCGTCGTCGACGCCGATGTAATAGAGCACCGGTCCGGCGAGCTTCACGGCGCG
>JBKJNL010000442.1:0-4380 GCA_046593615.1 Myxococcota bacterium
ATGGCTCGAGTCATCGCTGGTCATTCGCAACAACCGCGAGATTGCTTTTGGCGTCCGCCCGAGCCATTCATTGTATGACTGAATGTGAGCGAACAGGTCGCTGTCGCAGACCGTGTAGGCCAGCTTGCCCTGCGAGACATCAAAGACCAGGTGCTCGGTGTCGCGGCCCTCGGCGGCGTCGGCGATGGTCAAACCGGTGGCCGGCGCGCCGAGCACCTTGGCGTCTTTCGCGATCAGTTGATCGAGGCTCTCACGATATGCTGAAGATCGGCGGACGGTGACGGTCTTGCCAGCCAGCTCGGCCACGGTCTTTGGCGCCGCGGCGTCGCCCTTCTTCACGACCAGCACTTCGTCGACGACGGTGGTGGGGCGGGTAAAGGCGATGTGCTTCTTGCGCTCGTTGGTCACCGACATGCGGGCCGCGATCAAGTCGCCTTTGCCCGCCAGCAGGAACGGGATGAGGTCCTGAAAGGAGTCGACGGCGACGAGCTCGGCCTTGACGCCGAGGTGCTCGGCGAGGGCGACGGCGGTCTGTTCGCTCTCGTTCATCGAGGCCCCGGCGCGCGGCAGCACGTCTTCGCCGTGGCCATAGACCAGCACGCGCAAGCTGCCGCGCTTCTTGATGCCGTCGAGGTCGCTGAGGTCGATCGACAACGCCTGCTCGGCGCGCGTCGCCGGCGCCATCACCGCGATGTCGGGGTCGTCGGCCGGTTTCGCGTTGCTGGGCGTCGTCGTCTGCGGCCCGGGCGTCGGGGTGTCACGCGCGGGCGTCGGCTTGTCGCACGCCGCCAGCGACAGCAGCGAGAGGACGGCGACGGTGACTGCGAAGCGATGCGAGCGGGTCATGCGGGCAACGTCGCCCGGATTCCACCCGCTTGGAAGCCCGGCGCGGGCGAGGCAGAGCACGCTCGTGTCGGCCTCCCTCTCGTCCATCGTCGGCAAGCGCACCCGCGAGCTGCGCGCCCAGCGCGGCTGGACCGTGCGCGAGCTGGCCCGACGCTGCGGACTGTCGCTGCGCCTGCTGGCGCTCATCGAAGCCGACGAAGCCAACCCCACGCTGTCGTCGCTGGAAGAGCTCGCGCGCGCCTTGTGCGTCGACGTCGTCGACCTGCTCCGTTGGCAGGGACAGGTGCGCTCGGTCTCGCTGCTCGGGCTGCGCGGCGCGGGGAAATCCACCGTCGGCAAGCGCCTCGCCGAGGCCATCGCCTGGCCCTTCATCGAGCTCGATCGCAGCATCGAGCGCGAGAGCGGGCTGTCGTTGTCGGCGCTCTTCGAGCTGCATGGCGAGCCCCACGTGCGGGCCCTCGAAGCCCGCGTCGTCGCCGGCGTCGTCGCTGGCCCTCCCGTCGTCGTCGCCGTCGGTGGCGGCGTCGTTTCGCGGCGCGAGACCTGGGATCTGTTGCGCGCACGCACCTTGACCGTCTGGCTCAAGGCGACGCCGCAAGAGCATTGGGACCGCGTGCGGGCCCAGGGCGACGAGCGACCGATGGCCGCGCGCTCGCAGGCCCGCGCCGAGCTCGATGCCCTGTGGTCGGCGCGCGCCCCGCTCTACGCCGAGGCCGAGCTGCACGTCGACACCAGCGTCGTCGACGTCGATGGCGCCGTGGCCGCCATCCGCGCCGTGCTGCAGTCCTGAATGGCGGCGCGACGGACCCAGCGCTTCGTCTGCTTCGTCGGGGGCCTCGCTTTCTGGCCCGCCCTCTGGCTGGGCGGGCTCGGCTCGAGCCTGGCCTGCTGGCAGCTCGACCGGCAGCTCGTGCCTGGCCGCATCGAGGGCCGCGCCGTCGACGACACCGGAGCAGCCGTGCCCTTCGTCCGCGTCTCGGTCGACGGCGCCGCTGCCGTGGTCGGCCAGGGCGACGCCGAGGGGCACTTCGTCGTCGCCGGCCTCGGTGTCGGCGTCTGGTTGCTGCGCCTCGCCGACGACGGCGACGGCGACGGCATCGGCGATCGCCGCGCCGTGCGCGCCGTGTCACTGCCCGCGGCGCTCGATGGGCGGCCCGCCGGCGCCCTGCTGGGTGACGTCGTGGTCAGCGACACCGTCGCCGTCGTCGGCGTTGTCGTCGACGAAGCCGGCGCGCCCCTGCCCGGCGCCACCGTCGTCGCCTGGCGCCGGTCGGCAGACACGCCAGGCGACATCGAGAGCAACGCCGTCACCGACGTCGACGGCGCCTTTGCCTTGCGCGCTCTCGCGGCCGGCGCCCTGCAGGTCTTTGCCATCGACGCCGATCGCGCCAGCGCGGCCGTCGGTGTGCCCGCGCCGGCCACCTCGCCAGAAACATCGACGGCGACGTCGACAGCGACGGCGCTGACCGTCACCGCCGCGCCCATCGATGGAAAAAAAGCGACGGTCACCGTGCGCTTCTCGCTCGACGGTGTCGCCGGCGCGCGCGACGAGCTCTTCAACGACGGCTTCGAAGACGGCTTCGACAGCGACGGCGACGTCGACCTCTGGGTCGTGGCCCGCGGGCGGCCGCCGGTCGGCAACCCCACGGCGCGCGCCTCGCTGGCGCGCACGACGTCGTTCGAGGTGCGGCCCGGCGTCTACGACGTGCACGCGGTGCGGGTGCGCGGGACGGGGCGGGGCGTGCTGCTCGGCCAGGTGGCGGTGCCCGACAACGGCGACGGCGGCGGCAGCGAAGACGACGACGACAAAGGCAGCAACGTCTGGGGCCCGATGCTGCTGCAGACCGCCGACCCCTGCCGGCGCGCCGACGGCGTCGACGTCGACGGTGATGGCGTCGTCGGCTTGCCCGTCGTCGACCTGTCGATCATCGACGGTCCGCTCTCGCGCGCGCGGGTGATCGCCGAGCACGAGCGCCGGCTGTGGGCCAGCTGCGGCGACGTCTGCCTCGCCGACGCCGGCGCGGTCTGTGCCAGCGACGACGTCAGCGACGATGTCAGCAACGGCGGCGCGCGCTTCGATTGCGACGACGACGGCGACGGCCAGGCCGACGTCAGCGAAGCCCTCGCCTGCCTCGGCGCGTGCGGCGGCAGCGACCTCGACCTCGATGGCGTGTGCGATCGCTTCGACAGCGCGCCACCGTGTGGCGACGACGACCCCGGCCTGTGTCTGCTGCCCGTGCCGGTGCTGCTGCCTGCCTGGCTCGTGCGCTGACGGCCAGCGCGCAAGACGTCGACGGGGCGGCGGCCGTCTTCGCCGACGGTGCTGACGTCGACCGGCGGGGCTAAAGCAGCGTCAGTCGTCGAGGAACACCGCCCTGCGCGGCCGCTCGCCCGCGACGGCCGCACGCATGCCTTCGCCGCGAGGTCGTGGCGTCGATCACAGCCTATTTGTGGTAGGGCCCGCCCCGGGCGATCTCGCTGGCCCGGTAGAGCTGCTCGGCGAGCACGCACACGGCCAGCCGGTGGGCAAAAGTCAGGGTCGACAGCGACATGACAACGTCAGCGCCAGCGACGACGCGGGGGTGCAGGCCGGTGGCGCCGCCGATCAAAAAGGCCACCGGCTTGCCGCGGGCGAGCAGGCTTTCGACGGTCGCGGCGAACGCCTCCGACGACGCCGGCTGCTTGCCGCCCTTGTCGAGGGCCACGCGCGTGCAGCCCTCGGACGCCTTCTGCAGCTCAGTCGCTTCGGCGTCTTTGACGGCGTCGTCGTCGCTGTTCTTGCTGCGCTTCGTCGGCTTGAGCGGCACGAGACCGGCGTCGAAGCGGCGACCGCAGCGCGACAGGTAGTCGGCCGCTGCTTGTTGCAGCGGGTCCTTGGCATCCTCACCGAGAAAAATGACGCGCAGGCGCATGCGTCAGCGACGACGACGATGCAGGCCAAGCAGCCCGAGCAGCCCGAGCAGCGTCCCGGGCGCGAGGGACCCAAGACCCGCCGCCGAGCAACCCGTCTTCTGCGACGGGCCATCAGGCGGTGGGTCGCCGGGGTCGGGCGCGGCGTCGTCGACGACGGCGGTCAGCAGCAAGGCGGCCGAGGTCTCGCCAAAGAAGCGGGCTTCAACGACGACGACGCCGACGACGCCGACGACGAAGCGGGGCGAGAGCACCACCCGGCCCGCGGCCCCGACGTCGGCGGCGCCGATCGAGAGCTCGGGCGTCAGGTCGGTGCCGGCGGCGTCGACGATGTCGAGCGTGACGCGCTCTTCGCCACGGGGGTTGGCGCGCACCACGAGGTCGACGAGCTCGACCTCGACGCCGACTGGAATCTCGTCGAGCGCGACCTCGCTGAAGTCGCTGGTGCGGCGGACCGCGAAGGGCGCCTCGACGGCGGGCGCCGTGATCAAAGGAAGCGAGTCGACGACCGAGGCGTCTTCGACCTCGGCGCTGCCGCAGCGGGCGGCGAAGCGGGCAAAGACGTGGGCGCCGACGACGTCGTCGTAGACGTAGCGGCCCTGGGCTTGCGGCAGGGCATGGGGC
>JBKJNL010000714.1:0-3270 GCA_046593615.1 Myxococcota bacterium
CCGCCGAAGCCGACGACGAAGCTGCCGACGCCGAAGCCGTCGACGCAACAGTCGTCGGCGCCGCCGCCGCCGCCACCGCCGCCGCCGCCGACGTCGACATCGCCGTCGACGTCGGGGGACGAGCCGCAAAAGGCCCGGCTCGGTCTGGCAAAGAAGAACGCGCCGACGACGACGGGACCAAAGACCGCCGAGCAGGTGGCCCGCGCCTTTGAGAAGGGCGACGTCACGCTCGCGACGGTCCTGGGTGTCACCAACGAGCAGCGCGCGGCCTTGAAGGAGCGCGCGTTCTCCCGGCTCAAGGACCGCCGCGCCGACGCCATGCCGCTGCTCGAGGGGCTCGTGGCCCTCGACCCCTTCGACGTCTGGGCCCTCGCCGCCCTCGCCGGCTTGAAGATGGACGCCGACCAGCTGCCGCTCACCCTCACGCTGCTCGACCGCGCCCTGCAGGTCGACCCCACCGACGTCGTCGCCCGCGCCTTGCGCGCCGAGGCCCGGCACAAAAGCGGCGATGCCGCCGGCGCCTGGCAGGACATGACGATCCTCGACGACGCCGACCCGACCCTGCTGCCGGTCCGCCGGGCCCGGGCCCTGGTGCCGCCCAAAAAAATGGCGCCGACCTCGACCGAGCTGCTGCGCCCGCCGAGCCGGGCACCTGCTGCTGCTGGTGCTGCTGCGAGTCCGTCGAAGAAGCCGGTGCCCAAGCCGTTGCCGCCGACGTCGCCGCTGTCGCCCTCGCAGCCAAAGACGCTGACGTCGTCGAAGCCGCTGCCGCCGCGCCGCTGACCGGAGACCGGGCGGGCCCGCGTCAGATGCTGACCAAGTGGTCATCCTCCCAATGGCGGATGTAGGCAGCGGGCGGACATGTGAAATCCGGACCCATGAAGACGCTGCTCCTGCTGGTTCCCTGCCTCGCCCTGGCCTGCAGCAACGAGCTCGAGGGGACGCAAGCCCACGAGCCCGGCGCCGACGAAGACGGCAGCGTCGTGGTCTACGACGCCGACGACCAGGTCTCGGCCGACGGCCTTGGACCCCAGAGCCAGGCACCCTTTGCCTTCATCCGCCTCGGCGTGCGCTTCACCTCCGACGACGTCGACGCCGTCGAAGCCCGCACCAGCGTCGACGGCCTCGCCTGGTCGGAGTGGCAAAAGCCCACCATCGTCTTTTCCGAAGAGTCGGCGCACGCCGGCCACATCGACGTCGTCGGCGCGCCGGCGCTGTTCTTTCAGCACCGCGTGATCGACGGCCGTGAGGTGCCGACGTTCCTGGTCATCGAGCCCATCGCCGAGGTGGGCGACGCGCCCGACGACGTGGCGCTCGAGGTCGAATCAACGACGAGCGAAGAGCAGGGCTTGAACCTCGGCATCGTCAGCCGCGCCAGCTGGGGTGCGCGCGCGCCGCGCTGCCGCGATCGCACCGGCGTTCGCAAGGCCACCGTGCACCACACCGCCGGCGCCAACGACGACCGCACGCCGGTGGCCGTGCAGCTGCGTCAAATCCAGGCCTTTCACATGGTCACGCGCGGCTGGTGCGACATCGCCTACAACTTCCTCGTCAGCCGCGACGGCCGCGTCTTTGAAGGCCGCGGCTACGGCATCCTCGGCAGCCACGTCGCCAACGACAACGGCGACAACATGGGCGTGAACTTCATCGGCACCTACGAGACCGTGGCGCCGCCGATGGCCCAGCAGATCGCCGGCGCCAAGATCCTGCGCTACCTCGCCGACCGCGGCGGCATCCCGCTCTCGCGCGACGGCGCAAACGGCGTCAAAGGACACCGCCAGCGCGGCACCACCGTCACGAGCTGCCCCGGCGACAAGCTCTTCAGCCTGCTCGGCTCCATCGTCGCCCGCGCCAAGAGCCGCGACTTCGACGAGGCCCCCTCGGGACCCTGCGCCACCGGCAACTTCGACGGCGCCTTTTGCGACGACGAGAATTCCGGCGGCGAAGCCGCCCACGATCGCTTGCAGCGCGCGCTCGGCGTCGACTTCCGCTGCGCCAACAAAGACGGCTCGCCGGCGTTCTGCCCGGCGACGCAAGCCACGCGCGCCGACGCCATCTTTGTCCTCGGCGCCGCCGCCGGCATGCCGACCGCCGGACACCCCGACGCCTTTTCCGACGACGACAACAAGCGCGAGGGCTACTTCAACGCCGCCAACGCGTTCGGCATCGTCGCCGGCATCAACGGCCGCGCCGCTCCCGACGTGAAGATCACGCGCTCGTCGATCGCCGTGGTGCTGAGCCGCATGTACCAGCTGCCGCCCGCGACCCGCGACTGGTTCGACGACGACCAGGCCACCGGTGGCGAAGACGCCCACAACCGCGTCGCCGAAGCCGGCCTCATGCGCGGTCGCCGCGACGGCAACGGCGGCCGCAACGACTTCATGCCCAGGACGGTGGCCACGCGCTCCGACCTCGCCGTGCTCGCCGGCCGCGCCAAAGACGCGGGCCTCGTGCCGGTGTGGTTGATCCCCCGCGGCTGCCTCGCCGGCGGCTTCGACGGCGCGTTCTGCGACGACGACGGCACCGGCGCCGAGCCCAACAACAACGCCCTCGTCGCCGCCGGCGTCGACATGCACTGGACGCCGGTAAACGGCCAACCCGCCTACGACGCCACCAAGAAGGTCACGCGCGGCGCGACCCTCTACATGCTGACCCAGGCCGCCGGCATCCCGCTCGACGGCCACCCCGACGTCTACGCCGACGACGAGACCCACGATCGGCAGCGCTGGTTCAACGCGGCCCACGCCTATGGCTTGATCGGCATCTACCCGGGCAACGAGGTGCGCGCCTACGACCCCGGCAACCGCGACACGCTGGCCATCCTGCTCGCGCGCATGTTCGCGCTGCCCGCCAGCGACGTCGACGCGTTCAGCGACGACAACGGCAGCAGCATGGAGCCCTTTCACAACCAGGTGGCCGCGGCGGGCCTCATCTCGGGCGTCGCCGATGGCCAGGGCGGCCGCGTCTACCGCGGGTCGCTCGACGCCACGCGCGGCGACATCTCGATCGTCATGGCGCGGGCCCGGGCGGCAGGCTTGGTTCCCATCTGGAGCCGCTGAGCCCCGCCTCGTTGAGCCCGCCTCGTTGAGCCCGCCTCGTTGAGACGGCTGTTTCCGTTCACGCCTCAGGGAGCGGCGCGCGACGGGGCGCGCCAGGTGACGGCTTCGACGACGCACAAAAAGGACATCGCGCCCGCAGGCACGGTGCCAAACGCCGCGGCCATCCACAGCAGCCGCCAGAGCCGTCGTCGCTGCGAGAGGGGCTTGTGAG
>JBKJNL010000748.1:0-9946 GCA_046593615.1 Myxococcota bacterium
CCAACGGCAACAACAACGGGCGCTCTGCGGAATCGCTCGGCCCCTCGCATTCGTCGTCGCATTCGTCGTCGTCGTCGTCGTGGTCGTCGTCGTCCTCGTCAGCGGGGCCTTGCGACGATCACTGCACGCCTCCCCGGCGCAGCGCGCGCGTCGAAGACGCCGCAGAGGTCCGCCGCGTGATCGCCGCTTCGCCAGCGCGCCTGGCCCAGGGCCGCGTGGGCACGCGCTACACGACCGAGAAGTACCTGACGCTGCGGGCCGAGCACTCCATCGCCCTCGACGCCGTCAACTCGCGCATCGCCGACGACTTCGCCCAGAAGCACGGCCTCATCGCGCTGGCGTCGCGCAGCAAAGACCACCAGCACTACCTGCTGCACCCCGACGAAGGCCGCCGCCTCGACGACGCGAGCCGCGAGCGGGTGGTCAAAGAAGGCACCCGCGGCGCCGACGTCGTCGTCATCGTCGGCGACGGCCTCAGCGCCTATGCCGTCGAAAAGCAGGCGCCGTCGCTGTTGCCGCTGCTGCAAAAGGCCCTGGCAGCCGAGCGCTTCTCGGTCGGCAAGCCCTGCTTCGTGCGCCACGCGCGCATCGGCGTGCAAGACGAGATCGGCGTGCTGCTCGGCGCCAGGTCGACAATCATCCTGGTCGGCGAGCGACCCGGCCTCGGCACCGGCGACTCGATGAGCATCTACACGGCCTACAACCCGCGCCTGAACCAGGACAACGCCGAAAAAAACTGCATCTCCAACGTGCGCGCGATGGGCCACGAGCCGGCCGTCGCCGCCCTGGAATGCGCGAGGCTCATGCGCCGCACCTTTGACGCCGGCGGCGGTGGCGTCAATCTGGTGCGGCCGGTTCGCGACATTGCAAAGCGGGCCAGTCCATGATCAATCGGGGACATTGAAGTGGGCTCGGCCAACACATCCACCGTCTTTGAGGTCGACCCGCACGCGGTCGAGCGCGAGCTCGCCAGCCTGACGTTCTCGCGGGTCATCACCGAGAACCCGATGGTGATGGTGCGGGCTGCCCACTGGCACAACCTCCTCGACGGTCTGGGCCTGGGCCTGCCGTTCTTCCTGGTCCACGACCTGGGCTTGCTGCTGACGCAGCCGCTCAGCCAGGTGACCCTGCAGCGCCGCGACAAGTCCCTGAAGATCGCCATCGAACGCGGCAATTTAAAGGTCGACCCGACCATCGAGCGCCTCTTACAAGGCTACGGTGAATTGCTGGTCGATCTGGCCCGTTCAGAGCTGTGCCAGAAGGCTTCGACGTCGGGACTGCAAGACGAGCTGCTGGCCGCGGTCATCGCCAAGGTCGTCGAGCCGGTGCAGACGGCGGTGGTCAGGAAGGGCCACAACCGCAAGCTGCCGCTGACGGTGGCCACGTACCAGGGCCTCGAGCCCGCCCACTACGTCAACACCTCCGTCGTCGACGAAGTCAAAGGCATCCTGGCCACCGTCGTCGACGCCCGCACCCGCATCCGCGTCTGCCTCGAAGAGATCGACCTCGACACGCTGAAGCTGCTTGAGATGTTCAAGGGCGAAGGCGGCATGGGCGGCGAGGGCGCTGCCGACCTGCTCGACCTCTACCGCGCGCTCGCGAGCCCGGTCGCCCACGACATCGCCAACTTCTCGCTCGACCTGCTGCCCTCGGTGCTCGAGACCAAGAAGAGCTCGGGCGTGCAGACCTTCAGCATCGACGGCTACGCCAGCATCGAGACCCGCGGCAACCTCGACAGCCTGCTGCCGAGCGAGCTCGCGTTCGACGACGACCTCTTCGACCGCCGCTACGCCGACAACGAATTGTTCTTCTACGGCCGCGAGAAGCAAGACACGCAGCGCGAGCGCCTGCACTACATCCTCGTCGACGCCAGCGCGAGCATGCGTGGCCTGCGCACCGTGTTCGCGCGCGGCCTGGCGCTGGCCCTCGCCAAGAAGATGACCCTGCGGGGCGAGGGCGTGTGGCTGCGCTTCTTCGACTCGCGCCTCTACGAGCGGCAGGAGCTGTCGGCGTCAAAGATGCGTATCCCCTATCTGTTGTGCTTTCGCAGTGAGCGCGGGCGCAACACCACGCGGGTCTTTGTCGAGCTGGAGCGCGAGCTGTCACGCCTGATGCGCGAGACGCCCAAAGAGGTCGTCGTCACCTTCATCACCCACGGCCGCTGCCAGGTCGACTCCCGCGTCGTCGAGGTGCTGCGCAGCAAGGCCACGCTGTCGGGCGTGTTCGTGACCACGCAGTCCGACGAGGTCCGCCTCGACTGGCTCGACAAGCTGCACACCCACCACGTCATCGCCCCCGACGTGCTCGGCGACAAATCGGCGCGCAAAGAGAAAGCGCTGAAGATCCTCGGCGAGCGCTGACGGCCAGCCCGCGCTCGGAGCCCGCGCGCGGTGTCCCCAGACCGGGGCCGAATCATCCCAGATGAGGTTGATTTTGCTGACTCCATCGCGAGCGGAGCGCAGCGGAAAAAGGGCGCCCGCGAGGGCAAAGAACATCCGGCCACGGAATCAGAAGAGCGATTGCTCGAGGCGCGACATCACCGACTTCAGGCCGGCGTCGTCGACGAGCAGCCCGGCGATCTTGTGCACCGAGGCCATCGCCGTCGTGTGGTCGCGGCCGCCAAAGGCCCGGCCCAGCTCGGGCAACGACATCTGCAGGTGCTGGCGGCACAGCCACATCGCGATCTGGCGCGCCCGCGCCACCTGGCGCTGACGTGACGGCCCGGTGAGGTCCTTGGAGCGCATGCCGTGGTAGGCGGCGACGACGTCGATGACGCGGCCAGCGGACACCGGCGATGAGGCGCCAGCCTGCAACACGCCGCGCAGCTGCTCTTTGGCGTCTTTCAAGGTGAGCGGCTCGCGCGTCAGCTGGCTCCAGGCGCACAGCCGGACCAGCGCGCCTTCGAGGGCCCGCACCGACGTCGTGATGCTGTCGGCCACGAAGTCGGCGACGTCGTTGGGCAGGGCACAGCCGAGATCGATGGCCTTGCGAAGCAAGATCGCGCGGCGGGTGTCGGCGTCGGGCGGGCGCACGTCGCACACCAGGCCCCACTGGAAGCGCGTCTTGAGGCGGTCTTCGAGGCCGGCGATCTCGTGCGGGTAGCGGTCGCTGGTGACGACGATCTGCTTGTGGCCCTCGTAGAGCGCGTTGAACGTGTGGAAGAACTCGTCTTGCGACTGCGTCTTGCCCGCGAGGAACTGGATGTCGTCGACGAGCAGCACGTCGATCTCGTCGCGGAAGCGGCGGCGAAAGGCGTCGAAGCGCTTCTCGTGCGCGCCCTGGATGAACTCGTTGACCCACTGTTCCGCCGACAGCGACGCCACGCGCAGCGTCGGGTGGCGGGTCAGGATCTCGTGGCCGATGGCGTGCAGCAGGTGGGTCTTGCCGAGGCCCGTGGCCCCGAACAGGAACAGCGGCGAGTAGCGGGCGCCCGGGCGCTCGGCCACCGACCACGCCGCCGAGTACGCCATCTGGTTGCCGCTGCCGGCGACGAACGAATCGAACGTGTAGCGGTGATCGAGCCGCCGCCCGCGCACCTCGGCCTGCTGCGGCCGGCGCATCGGCAACACCACCGACGCTGACGCGGACCCTTTTTCGGAGCGGCCATCAGAGCGGCCATCGGAGCGGCCATCGGAGCGGCCATCGGAGCGGTGCTGTTGGTCATCGTCGCCGGCGTCGCCCGCGTCGCCCATGGCGGGCAGCGACAGCGGGTCGTCGGCGTCGTCGGCGTGCTCGGAGGCGGGCGGCTGGAACGTCGCCGGCCGCGGCGTGATCGACACCGTGATGGTCTGGCCGAGCAGCGCGCGGGCGCCGTCTTCGAGGGCGACGCGGTAGTGGTCGCGCACCCAGTCGGCGAGAAAGGCCGACGGCGCCCACAGCGTCAACGTCGGTGTCGCTCCCTCGAGGTCGAGACCACCGGGCAACAGGGGCTCGAGGAAGCCGCGAAAGGCGAACAGGCTCATCTGTTCGCGCAGGGGCGCCAGGAGGGCCGGCAGGAGGTCGGCGGCCCGCGGCTCATGCGGCGAGCCGGCTCTGCCGTTGGTGTCGCGCGGTGGGGCAGCAGAGCGGCCCTGGAGCGGGGTACCCGGGTGCGGGTGCCCCGCGAGACCCGGGCCCGAGCGGCCCTGGAGCGGGGTACCCGGGCCCGAGCGGCCCCGGAGCGGGTCACCCGGGCCAGAGCGGCCCTGGAGCGGGGTACCCGGGCCCGAGCGGCCCTGCGGGGGCAACGTGGCGCCCGCCGGGGGGACTGCGCGCAGCTCGGTGGGAGGACGGGGCTTCGTCATGGGTGGGGGGACAGACCTCTGCGGCACGAGACGACGAAGACCAGGCAAACCAAGACAGACACCCCCGTCGTGCGCAGGCGACGACCTTCCCGCCCGTCTCCGACCCTGGCCACGGAGGCTGCGGGTCGAGACCGGTTCGGCAGGAGCCGAAGCCCGATGCCGGGACGTGAGCTGCCTCTGCAACATGCCCACGACCAGAGACTGTGCGTCGCCGACGACGATCGGCGGACCGCTGACGTAGCAGACGAAAAATCCCGGTGACAAGCACGACGATGGCCGGGCGCCGATCTGCCTGAACCTCGACGCAGAAGACCGCGTTACTGCGCGAGAAAGTGACGACCCGCAAAATTGAGGCGCCACCGTGGCCGGTCCCCACTTGACCGCCGCCGCGAGCCGATTTCGCCGGCTCTTGCCGACGATCGCCACGATGGGATCCACGCGGACGACCAACCGGAAACGGCGCCCGGGTTGGATCTGTGCCGCCGCCGCCGCCGTCGTCGAGAACGGAGCCGCAGCACAACGCGGCACGTCACGCCGGTGATGCATCGTCGTGATCGCGAAGAAGCCACTGTGCGCGCAGCCCGACACGGGGCGCCCGAGCGGCCTGGAGCGGAAGCCGGCTCAGTCGACGAAGCGCACGACGCCGAAGCGATCGAGCCTGTGGAAATCGTTGGCCAGCGGCGGCGACCAGGCGCTGGCTTCAGCGCCAATCACCTCGTCACCGCGACGTCGTCGCTCGAGGCGGAACAGGTTCACCTGCCAGTCGGCGCCGACGCGGGGCTCGCCGGCGGGCACGTCGCGCAGCGCGGCCACGGGGATCAGCCACTCCTGGGTGACGACGCCGGCGGCGGCGTCGACGACGGTCTTGGTCACGAACGGCACGTCGTAGCCGAGCTGCATGTTCTTGCGGCTGCCGCCGGCAAAGGCGGCGTCGAAGTGGACGTCGAACGCGTTGCTCTGCAGCTCGACGTAGACGCCGTCGCGCCGGGCGCCGTCGCCGTCGGCGTCGATGAAGATCTCGTAGGCCTCGCTCTCGTAGAGCGGCTGGTCGCGCGCCGTGTAGGGCGAAAAGACGTCGTCGTCGGCGGCGACGATGCCGAGCCAGAGGTGCTCCGCGGTCCACAAGAGGCGCGCCGTCGTCGCCTGCTTCGGCGCCCCGCGCCCGAGGTGCGGGCGAAACGTCATCAGCGGCGCGCGCTGCCAGTCGGCTTCGTCGAGGCGGCCATCGACGACGAGGGCGCCGCGGGCGCGCGGCACGTCGGCGGTGGCGACGGCCTCGACGGTCCGCTCGGCGTCGCCCGCGCTTGAACCTCCGGCGGGCCCGCCGGGAGGCGGCTCACCCGGCTTCGCGCAGGCGCTCAGCGCGACGAGGGCGCTGAGGCCTGACAGCAGGGCGACCGAGGCAACACCGGCGAGACACGAACCGCGCATGGCTCAGAGTCGGTCGGTGTCGGCGAACTCTTGCGGGGCAAACGCCTCGCGCAGCTCGCTGTCGTCGGCGACGTCGACCTCGCGGGCCAGCACCGCGCCGCGCGGCAGCGAGCCGGTCAGCGCCGCCAGCGCATCGTTTACGCGGCGCAAGAGCTCGCGCTTGTCGCCGTAGGGCAAGAACGCGCTCTTGAATCCCTGCACCAGCAAGATCTTCAGCTCCTCGAGGGTGAAGCCGAGGTCGACGTGGGCCCGCCACAGCTCGTCGGTGACAGTGGTGTCGGTGATGAGGCGGTTGTCGGTGTTGAGCGTGACGCGCATGCCGAGGTCGAAGTAGAGGCGCAGCGGGTGGCGGGCCAGGTCGTCGACGACAGAGGTCTGCACGTTGCTCAACAGACAGATCTCGAGCGGGATGCGCCGGTCGGTGACGTAGGCCAGCAGGTCGCCGTCTTCGCTCAAGCGGGTGCCGTGGCCGATGCGGTGGGCGCCACAATCATGAAGGGCCTGCTTGATCGATGAAGGACCATACGCTTCACCGGCGTGAACCGTGGTGTTCATGTTGTTCTCGCGGATGAGCTCAAAGGCCTTTGCGTGGTCCTTGGCGGGGTTGCCGCGCTCACCGCCAGCGAGGTCAAAAGCGACGACGCCGCGGCGCTTGTAGGCCACGGCCAGCTCGGCCAGCCGGTACGAATCGCGCGGATCCATGTTGCGGATGCCGCACAGGATCACGCCGGTCGTGATGTCATGTTCCTTCGATGCCCGCTTCAATCCCTGCAACACGGCGTCGTTGATGCGCGCCAGGCTCAAGCCCCGCCGCGTGTGCAGGATGGGCGCGTAGCGAACCTCGAGGTGCCAGACGTTCTCGTCGGCGGCGTCGCAGGCGAGCTCGTAGGCGGCGCGCTCGAGGGCCTCTTCGGTCTGCAAGACCGAGCAGGTGATGTCGAAGGCCTTCAGGTACTCGACGAGGTCTTTGCAGCGCTCGCCCTTGTGGATCGCCTTTGCCAGTCCGGCTTCATCTTCGGGTGTCCCCGGCGGCAACGGCAGCTTCAGCTTCTGCTTCTGGGCGAGGTCGAGGATGGTCGAGAGCCGCAGGCTGCCGTCGAGGTGGCAGTGCAGGTCTGTCTTCGGCAGCGAGCGCAGCAACTCGCGCGTGACCTTCAGGGGGCGCGGAGGGTGCGCGTGCTTGTGGCCATTGTTCACAGGATTCGGCGGGCTCGGCGTGTTGGCCGCGTTCGCCGCGTTCAAGCCGTTGGCACCGCTGCCGGAGTCGCCGTTCTTCATAGCCGATTGTGCCAGCTGCGACGTCGTCACGCCACCAAAGCGCCGGCCGCGCAGCTAGCGGCGAAAGAAGCGCGGCGGCGAGAGCGCCTTTTGCTCGCGGGCGCTCTGGTCTTTTTGCGAGAGGGTGTCTTTGTCGTCGCGGGCAAAGGCGTGGAAGTCGTCGAGGTCGCGAAAGCTCGACGGCCGCAGGTCGAACGGCAGGAGCTTCAACAACAGCGGCAAGAGCACGAAGCCGCCGGGCAGGGCGAACACCGCCAGGCTCGGCACCGCTTTGACGACGTCGACCAGCTGGTCGCGCATGCGGCGCTGCTCGTCGGCGCTGAGGGGTTGGCCGGCGGTGCGGCGGGCCAGCAGCACACCGAGGTCGCCGGTCTTTCTGATCTCGCGCCACAGGGCGTCGGCGTTGTCGAACACGGTCCGTCCGAGGCGGACCGACAAGGGCGGGTCGACGGCGGCGAAGCCGGCGGCGGCGGCCAGGGGGTCGAACTCCCGGGCGTGGCGCTTGACGAAGTCGAGCACCCGACGACGACCGCGCTTCTGCGCCGCCGGCGACAGTCCGACGAGGTCACCGAGGGCCTTGAGGTAGCCGCGCTCCTCGGGCGAGACGCGGCCGTCGACGACGGCGGCCAGTGCCGTGTGCAGGAACACGCGGGCCCGGGCTTCGACCGGGATGAGTGTCAACAGCCGCGAGAGGTCGGGCGGGCGCTTGACGACCTCGACGAGGCGGGCCGTGGCTTCCTTGCCGAGGCCGAGGCTCTTGACCTGCCACAGCGAGGCTTCGCGCACGGCGTCGACGTCGATGAGCTCGCGCCACTCGGAGAGGCCGGCGATGGCGGCGGCGGCGGCCAGGCGCTCCTTGGCAAGCTTGCGTTGCACGCGCTCGATCATGTCGGGGTCGGGCACGGCGCCGGCGAGCACGTCGACGGCGACGAGCACCAGGGCCCGGGCGTCGATGGCCGTCAGCGCGTGGTGCAGCGTGAGCCCGACGATGGGGTTGCCGGTCAGGTAGCGACGACGGCCGATGCTGCGCTCGACCGACAACAGCGCCCGCTCGGCCTTTTGCGACAGCGCCATGTCTGAGGTCACGGCGCTCGCCAACAGGCGGGCTTCGTCGACGACGTCGCCGCTGCTGCGGCCGACGATCGAGCCGCTGATGCGCCCGCCCAGGACCTCGCTGCTGTCCTCGCCGTAGACGACGGCCAGGGCCGCCGACAGCGCCGCGCGCCGCGCGCCTGAAGCTGGAGCGGGAGAGGGCGATCCAGGCTGCAGCACGTCGGCGGCGACGGCGACGACGTCGGCCACCACGGCCAGGGTGCGCACGATGGGCACGAGCTCGTCGACGTCGCGGGCGATGTGCTGGCCGGGGCGCAACAGCGGCGCGCCAAAGGGCAAGCCGCGGGCCGCGCTCATGGCCAGCGCCAGACGGCGGGCGCGGGTCGGGCTGCCAAACGTCTTTGACGGCAACGACGACGGCGAAAACGGCCACGACGGCAGCGGCGGCGCAGGCGCGGCGAAGCTCTCGTCCAGCAGGTGCAGCAGCCAGCGGCGGGGGACGCTCACGGCCGATCCGGCGCAGCGAGGTGGAACGAGAGAGCGGTCACGACCTGTGAGATTAGCCGCCGTCGTCGACGGGGTCCAAAGAAGCAACGCGCTCGTCGTCGAGCAGCTTGCGTTCGCCCCGGTGGCGACGACGGCGCACGAACAGGTCGGGGCGCGCCGCGCGGGTCAACAGCAGGGCGTCTTTGAGGCGGGCTTTGTCGATGGCGGCGTGGTTGCCCGACGACAACACCGCCGGCAGCGATCGCCCCTCGAACGACACGGGCCGCGTGTAGTGGCGGTGCTCGAGCAGGCCGTCGTCACCGTGGGACTCTTTCAGCGCGCTCTGGTCGTTGCCGAGCACCCCGGGCAACAAGCGCACCACAGCGTCGGTCATCAACAGCGCCGGCAGCTCGCCGCCGGTCAAGACGATGTCGCCGGTGCTGACGACGTCGTCGACCAGGCCGAGGGCGCGGGCGTCGATGCCTTCGTAGCGGCCGCAGACGAAGATCAAATGCTCGACCTCGCTGGCCCAGGCCCGGGCCGTGCCCTGGCCGAACGGTCGACCACGGGCGTCGGGCAGCACCACGCGTGTCTTGTCCCGCGGGCACGGGTTCTCGCCGAGGATGGCCCGCAGACCGGCGGCGACGACGTCGACGCGGATGACCATGCCGGCGCCGCCACCGGCGGGGGCGTCATCGACGGTGCGGTGTTTGTTGGTGCTGAAGTCGCGCAGCTGGCGGGCCACCGGCACAAACGCGCCCGACGTGCGGGCCCGCCCGAGGATCGACGTCGACACCACGGGCTCGACCAGCTCGGGAAACAGGGTGAGGAACGTGACCCGCATGCTTCGTCGACGTCGTTTCTTCGTCTGCTGCCGTCAGCCAGCGGTGACGGTCAGGCCATCGACGAGGACGTAGGGGCACTCGGTGGTCATGTTGCGGTGCAGCTTGCTGCCGCGGGCCAGGATGCGGTTCAACAGCTCGTAGACATTGCCAGCAATCAGCGTCTCTTGAACGGCGGCGACCTTTTTACCGTTCTTCACCAGGAAAGACCCCTTGGCCACGCCCGAGAAGTCGCCGCTCACTTCGTCGACGTTGCCCGAGAAGCGGTTGACCAGCAAACCGTTGCCGAGATCCTGGAGCAATTCGTCGTCGCTGCGGTCGCCGGGTCCGACCTGCAGGTTGGTGGTGCCGATGCCGGGGATCGATCGGGCCGAGCCCTGCGCGTGGCCCGTGGGTCGTTTGCCGGCGCGCTTGGCAGATTTTCCATCATACAAAAAATGATGCAAGATGCCGTCGCCGACAATTACCGTGCGGCGGTGGGGCAGGCCCTCGCGATCGAAGGGCTCTGAGCCGAGCGCGCCGGGGCGGGTGCCGGCGTCGATGAGCAGGAAGCACTTGCTGGCGATCTGCTCG
>JBKJNL010000884.1:0-4308 GCA_046593615.1 Myxococcota bacterium
CGCTCTGCACCACGATCCGGGCGGTGTCGGGCAGGGCCGTGCTGCGGGCCACGACGAGGCTGGCGAGGCGGGCCAGGTTGGCCAGAGCGAACGCCGCCGGATCGGTCACCGACGACAAAGGCGCCGCCGCCGCCGCCGCGGCCCCCGCCGCTGACGGGGCCGCGGCGATCTTCAGGCTGCGGGTCTTTGCGCGGGCCTTGACGCGCCGGCCGGATTTTTCACGGACCCAGTCGCGCGCAGACCCACCGCCCAGCGTGGTCTGGCCGCCGACGTCGCGGGCGCCGCCTCGGGCGACATCGCGGGCGTTGGCGGCGTGCAGCAGGGCCCGCCACACGCCCGCCGTCGCGCCGATCGTGCCGCTCTGCGGAATGGGCGCCTTGCCGCTCAACAGCCGCTCGAGCGTGACGCCGTCGACGTCGACGTGCAGGTCGGCCGCCGCGCCAGCTGCCGGCTTGGCCGAAGCAGTCGCCGTGAACCCGCGCCTCTGCAGCAGCGGGACCACGCTGGCGTCGAAAAAGGCGGCGTCGAGCTTGAGGATCGACGCGCCTGGAGCGGTCCGCAGCGACAGCAGGTTGGCCATGGGCCGATGCTACTGCGACGAGGTCGCGGGGCGTCAGCCGCCGAAAATCTTGGCCACGGCGCCCGAGGCGATCATGCCCATGATGCCGATGGCCAAAAAGAACAAGGCTTCGCCGGCGATCAAGCCGCCGCCCACCAGCGACGTCGTCGACATGTCTTCGATCTGCTCTTCACCTTCGCCCGGCGAGCCGCCCTGCTGGGTCACCCGCCGGCGGCCTTCGACCCAGTTGAAGATCGAGGCAAAGATGCCGCCGAGGCCGAACCACAGCGAGGTCGGGAACTCGACAAAGCCGCCGAAGCTCGAGGCGTAGGGCGAGGCCAGCAGCAGTGCGTCGAGGATGAAGTCGACGGTCTTGGTGGCCGCGCTCTTCACGCGCCACGCCTGGTAGCCCTTCGACTTCTGCAGCAACTTGCGGATGGTCTGGATGGCGATGCCGACCAGGATGCCCAGCAGCATGACGTTCACTGTCGCCGACGCCTTTGCCTCATTGGCGACCGCCGTGATCTTCGCCTCTTCGGGCGTGAGCTTCGGGTTCTTGGCCGGGTCGCTGGTGAGCTGCAGGATGCCGGCGAACTTGTAGGTCATGGCCGACTGCCACTTGCGCCCTTCGGGGGTCTCGCGCAGCTCGGGGTGCTCGAACGAATTCTCCTTCAAAATCGGATACGATTCGAGGAAGACACGCGTCATCACCACAGCGAGAAATGCGCCCATGACGACGCCCAGCATCTGATAGCGAAACTGGATGTTGCGATTGCTGCCCAGGCGCGCGCCGGTCGAGCGGTCTTGCTGCATGTCGACGCCGACGGTGCACGACACGAGGAGGATCGACCCGGCGAGCAGACCGACGATGGGCTCGCGCAGGCCGGCCGCCGCCATGATCAAGACAGTGACGACAAAGGCCGAAGAGATCGGATTCTGGTCGGTGATTCCCTGCGATATGCCGTTGATCATGAGAAACAAGAACGCCATGCCGATGGCGAACAAGACCCAGGCAACCGGCACCGCCAGCATCTGGTTGGCGACGACCACCAGCGCCGCGCCCCAGAAGAGCACCCAGATGACGAGCATCTTGACGTTGGTCTTCTGGCCATCCGAAGGCAGCTCTTCGACGTCGCCGGCCTTTGCCGCGCGGGCGCGCTTGATGAACTCAAAGGCCAGCAGGGTCATGTCGATGATGGCGGCGCCGAGGATCGTGCCCAGCGCAAAGATGAAGCCGATCTTGCGGAACGAGTCGTGCTCGCCGAGCCAGGGGTGCAGGGTGCCGAGGCCGTCGACGTAGCCGTGGGTCTTGAGCCACGGCGTCATGAAGATGCCGACGCCACCGACGAGGATGGCCGACGCCGAGATGCGCGCGCCGACGATCATGCCGCCGCCAAAGGTCGCCGCCGAAAACGCGGTGGCGAGGTCCATCGAGTAGCTGGTGGCGTTGCCGATCTTGATCGAGGCCTTTGCCGCCGCTTCCTGCATCGCGCCGTAGGCCTCGCCGAGCAGCTCGACGAGCTTCGAGAGGGCGATGCCGCCGGCGATGCCGCCGACCAACTTTCCGACGCTCTTTTTCAGGATTTCCAGATCAGTCAGCGCGCGCAGGATGTTGGCGACGGCGAGGCCGGAGGGGTAGGTCAGCTTGAGCTTGTCGACGAGGATCGGCGTGTAGAGCATGCCGACGCCGACGCCGAACATGCCGATGCACAAGAAGAACAAGATGAGCTGCCAGGTCGGCGGCTGCTCCATGCCCAACCACACCATGGCCTGGATGAGCACGCCCATCGCCGCCATCGACGACACCGACGCGGCCATCGTCTGCATGTAGTTCGCGCCGTGCTTGCCCTCGGGGCCGTAGCCGAGCGTGACGACGCTGCCGAGGATGCCGGCCAACACCTGCCCGCCGATGAAGAAGCCGAGCGAGAAGTTCATGTACGCCGCGGTCACGCCACCGAGGGGCCCCAGCACGAACACCGCGACGACGCCGAGCATCAGGTAGTAGGCCTTGCTGCCGATGGGCGGCAGCCAGGCGACGCGCTGGTGCGGCGAGGGCGGCAAGCTCGGCGGCGGCGGCACGACGGGGGGAACGCGAGTGGAGTCGGCGACGGGGGAGGACGACATGGCGCCCCGCCTCCCATTGATCGACCCCAAAGAAAACCCCATCGCCGGCCGCAGGAAGTCCCATGAAGCATGCATCCCAATCTCTCGTCGACGCCGGCGCGCTCTTGTCTTCGCTGGGCCTTGCCAGCGATGTGCGGGGCGACAGCGACGTGCGGCGCGACGGGTCGGGCGGCACCAGCGTGCTCCTCGAGAAGCGGTCGCCCATCGACGGCTCCCTCGTCGGCGTGACGGCGAAGCAGACGGCGGCGCAGGCCACGGCGATCGCAGCGTCGACGGCGTCTTCGTTTGCGGCTCTGCGTGCGTGCCCGATGCCGATCCGCGGCCAGATCGTGCGCGAGCTGGGCGAGGCCTTTCGCCAGCACAAGCAGGCCCTCGCCCAGCTCGTGACCCTCGAAGCCGGCAAGATCAAATCAGAAGCCGAAGGCGAGATTCAAGAGATTGTGGATGTCTGCGACTTCGCCGTTGGATTGTCTCGCACCATCGGCGGTCGCACGCTGGCCTCCGAGCGCAAAGACCACAAGCTCGTCGAGAACTGGCACCCGCTCGGCCCGGTCCTGTGCATCACGGCATTCAATTTCCCCGCCGCGGTGTGGGGATGGAACATGGCGCTCGCCGTCGTCTGCGGTGACCCAGTGTTGTGGAAACCGTCGCAGAAGACGCCGTTCACGGCGCTGGCCTGCAGCGCGGTGGCCCGCCAGGTGATGGCCCGGCATGGTCTCGCCGATGCGCTGCAGACGGTCATCGTCGACGACGACGTCGCCGGCCTGCTGCTCGATGACGCGCGATTCCCGCTGGTGTCGGCCACCGGCAGCACGCGCATGGGTCGGGCGGTGCAGGCCCGCGTGCACTCCCGCTTCGGCAAGACGCTGCTCGAGCTCGGCGGCAACAACGCCGTGGTGGTCCTCGACGACGCCGACGTCGACCTCGCCGTGCGCGCCGTGGTCTTTGGCGCCGTCGGCACCGCCGGCCAGCGCTGCACCACCACCCGCCGGTTGCTGCTGCAGAAGGGCATCGCGGCGTCGTTCACCGCGCGGTTGCAAAAGGCCTACGCCGGCCTGGCCATCGGCGACCCGCGCGACGACGGCACGCTGGTCGGCCCGTTGATCGACGACGACGCCGTCGCCGCCTTTGTGGCCGCCCTCGACGAGGCCCGCGCCCAGGGCGGCGAGGTACTGTGCGGCGGCCCGCTTTCGCCTCTTGCATCCGGGTCGTCCGCCGCGCGGCTGGTGCGGCCGGCCCTCGTGAAGAGCCACCGCGACATGCCGCTCGTGCAGCGCGAGGTGTTCGGGCCGCTCTTGCACATCATCGAGGTCGACGACGTCGACGACGCCATCGCCGTCAACAACGCCGTGCCCCAGGGCTTGAGCGCCTCGATCTTCACGCGCGACCTGCGCCGCGCCGAGCGCTTCCTGCAGGGCGCCGACACCGGTCTCTGCAACGTCAACACCGGCACCTCGGGCGCCGAGATCGGCGGCGCCTTTGGCGGCGAGAAAGAGACCGGCGGCGGCCGCGAGTCGGGCTCTGATTCCTGGAAGCACTACATGCGCCGCCAGACCGCGGTGGTGAACTACGGCGACGCCTTGCCCCTGGCCCAGGGCGTCGTCTTTGACGTGTGAGCACCATGA
>JBKJNL010000920.1:0-2872 GCA_046593615.1 Myxococcota bacterium
TACGATCCGTTGAAGGGCACCTATTCCACGCGCAAGGGGCCGATCTTCGCCAACCTCTTGCTGGCAGATGAAATTAATCGAGCGCCCAGCAAGGTGCAGTCGGCGTTGCTCGAGGCCATGCAGGAGCGCCGGGTCACGATCGGCCGCGAGACGTTTCACCTGCCGAAGCCGTTCTTCGTGATGGCGACGCAGAATCCCGTCGAGCAAGAGGGCACCTACCCGCTGCCCGAGGCCCAGGTCGACCGCTTCATGTTGAAGGTCGTCGTCGGCTTTCCGAGCCGCGCCGAAGAGCGCCTGATCATGGACCGCATGACCGAAGGCCGGCACTCCGCGGCCGGCGACGCGGCCACCCTCGAAAACACCGTCTCCGAAGGCGTCGTCAACGCCGCCGACCTCGCCGCCGCCTCCGATTGCGTCCGCCGCCTCTACGTCGACGAAAAGGTGAAGAAGTACATCGTCGACCTGGTGTTCGCGACGCGCGAGCCCGACAACGTGCAGGGCCCGCTCGGCGCCAAGCTGGCGTCGTTGAAGCCGCTCTTGCGATCGGGTGCTTCGCCGCGCGCGACCATCGCCCTGAACCTCGCGGCGCGCGCGCATGCGTTTCTGAACCACCGCGCCTTTGTCATCCCCGACGACGTCAAGGCGATCGGCCCCGACGTCTTGCGCCACCGCGTGGCCCTGACCTTCGAAGCGGAGGCCGAAGAGGTGAAGCCCGAAGACGTCGTCCGCCGCATCTTTGAAGCCGTGCCGGTGCCCTGAACCCGAGCCTGTTCCACGATTGGCACGAGCGCCCATCGACCCAAGGGCCTCCGGCCGGGCCCTCCCAGGCAAATCGGTGTCAACGCGCCCCTCCCCCGAGCACGTCCCGACGTTCGCGGAGGCGGCTCCGCGTTCGTCGACGTCCACCAGGAACAGCGTCCGCACGCTGGTCCCTTGTCGGACCCGCAGCATGTCTGCTGCGCCGACCCTTCACGTGTGCCGCTTGTTGCGCTCCGGAGCGCAGAAGCGGCCTCTCTTGCGGGTGGCCAGACCCGTCTGCAGCCTTGATTCCTCCAGGAGCCTCTCTCTACAGCCGAACGAGCCCCGGATCTGGTGCACGCTGACAGCGGAAGCCAGCCCTGAACCCATCAATTCGTCGTCGACGATTGCCCCGGAAAGTTTTTTTCGGGCGCCGACGTTCCACGGCGCGTTCCACGCTCGTGGGCCCTACTGCACGCTGCGCGATGACCCGCCGTCGAGCAGCGCGGTCTTGGTGCCGTCATCGGGGACGTGCAGCACATAGCCCGCGGGCACCTTGGCCTCGCCCGACTTGATGGCGCCCAACAGCGCCGGGTTCTGGGCCACCAGCTTCTCCGCCGTCGTCGACGTGCAGGCCGCCAGATCCTGCAGCGGTGCTGCGTCGAGGACCTTGAGCGTGCGCCCCGTCGGCGGCATCGATGGGAACACGTCGTCCCGCGTCAGCCTGGCGATGGCCACGATCTGCGCGTAGTAGTTCTGGCCGTCGAAGCCGTACTCGCCGATGTCGCCGGCGTTGGCGATCTGGCCGAGGTCCGCGCTCTTCCTGAGCCGCATCACCCGCTTCATGCGCGCCGGGCCGGTGTTGTAGGCCGTCAACGTCAGCGGCCAGCTCTTGAGTTGCTTGTTGATGTCCGAGAGGTAGCGCGCCGCCGCCCACGACGACCGCAGCGGATCGAGCCGCTCATCGACGAGGCCTTCTTCGACGAACAGGTATTTCTTCGACGTCACCGGCATGAACTGCAGGACGCCGGCGGCGCCGCTGCGCGAGAGGGCCTCGGGCCGCCACAAGCTCTCGACGATGGCGGCGCGGGCGTAGAGGCGGGGCACGCCTTCGAGGGCATAGAGGCCTTCGGCGTGGTCGAGCTGCTCCCGGGCGCGGGCCTTGGCGCGCGCCAGGGCGTCGGCGCGACCGCGGACGCCGATGATGTTCTGCCACGCCGTCTTGGCCAGCTTCCGGTTGCCCGCATAGGGCCGCAGGTTCGCCGGCGTGAACCAACCCTTTTTCATCGTCGCCACCGCCTTGCGACGGGCCGTGGTGACGCGCTCGCCGCACCGGTCCTTGGCAAAGGCCGGGTCGCCCCACTCGTAGAGGTCGGCGCAATCGACGTCGGCGAACACCACCCACGGCCGGCGCTCGTCGACGATCAGGGTCCGCTTCTCGGACATCTCGCCCCACACGCGCGACCAGAACTGGACCCGCGGCTCCAGCGACGTCGGCGTGTGCGGCAGCGCCACCGGGCTGTTGGGGTCGTCGAGGGGCGGGGCCACGGCCAACCAGGCGGCGTCGACGGGCTTGAGCGGGCAGGCGAACGCGGGCGGGGCGGCGGGGGCGGCGACGGCGCGCAGGGTCCGCTGCGTCTCGAGGGCCACCCGCACCCGTCCCGGCAGGTCGGGCGCCGGGCGCTGCCACACGTCGACGACCACGACCGCGGCGACCCCGCACAGGGCACCGAGGACGAGCGCCACCAGGCGGGGCAGGGGACGGCGAGCGGCGGTCAACGCCGAGAACCTGCCACAGGCGACGTCGTCGTCCCACCCGGTCGACCGGCTGACTCTTGATGGGCGCCGCGACCGCGTCGAGCCCGCGGCGTCGAGTGAGCAGGGCGCTGAAGACGACGAGCGCCGATCACTGCGCGTCGTCGCCAATCCTTTGGCACCGAGCCGCGCTCTTTCTCGGCAACGGGCGACGGAGCCTCAGCTCTCGGCTTCGGTGCGGTCCGCCAATCCGGCGTAGAGGAGAAAGACAAACACGAGCTGGATCGAGCCGAGCACCACGCCCGCGGCGACCTGCGCGACAACACCGACGAACGGGACGATGCCGACGACGGCGACGGCCATGTTCAGGCCCATCATC
>JBKJNL010000612.1:0-2655 GCA_046593615.1 Myxococcota bacterium
GGCAGCCTTGAGGCGTCGGCGCTCGCGCAGCAGGTTGCCGAGCCGCACGTACTTGCGGCCTTCGGCGCCTTTTTCGGCGGCTTCGCGCAGGGCGGCTTCGTCTTCTTCTTCGTCGACGGTGGCGGCGGCGCCGCGGGCGTTCTTCACAAAGGTCAGGTGGGCGGGCTCGGCGCCGGGCACGAGCTTGAACGGGCGCTTCTTCAAATAGGCGCGCCAGTCCCGCTGCAACCCTGCGAGGTCGCGGCCGGTGGCGGCGGTCAGGGCCTCGTCCATCGAGGCCCCGTCGCGCAGGCTCTCGAGGAGGATGTTGGTGGCGCGCTTGCCAGCTTTGTCAGAGACGGTCTTTTCGATGAACTCGATGACCGTAAACACCTCTGAAAATGCCAGGGCAGTGTCTTCTTGTGACGGCAGTTTGGCCATGGACGGGTGCATCTGCTCAAAGGTGATGAGCTTGCCGTTCTTGACGCCCTTGGCCAGCAGATTCTCGGACGCAGCGTCGAGCGCGAGCCCGGGCGCGCCCCGCCAGCGCGTCTCGTTGTATTTGGCGAGGCCCTCGTGCAGCCACACCGGGACTGTATTGTGGCTCTTCTCAGAGATGATCAGGTGCAGGAACTCGTGGCTCAAGGTGTCGAGCCAGGAGTAGCCACGAGCCAAGGCCTTTGGGCTGGTGATCATGAGACGGTTGAACTTGCAGAGCGCGATGGTCCCCGAGGTCTCGATCTCTTTTTGCGTCAACGTCGAAACGCTCGCCAGCCCCTTGGCGTCGTGCAGCACGTCGACGGCGATCTTGTGGCGCGGCGTGTAGTCAAAGGCGGCGCTCACGCGCGTGAACGCGTCTTCGAGGGCGGCGGTGGCGATGGGCAGCAACAGCTCGTCCTTGCCGGCCGGCACGCGCACGACGAAGTGGGCGCTCTCGGCGGAGACGAAGCCGCGGGTCTCGGCCAGCGTGCTCTCGGCGAGGGGCAACAGGCCCGGCGCCTCACCGCTCTCGGCGGCCCGTCGCAACAGCTTCACGGCGCCGTCGAAGTCGCCCTGGTGGAACTTGACCGCGCCGAGCAGCGCCTGCACCGGCGGCACATCGGGCAACGCTTGATCGAGCTCGGCGGCGATGGCGGCGGCGTCGTCGAGCTGCCAGTCGTTCAGCGCGATGTTGCCCTGGGCCAGGCGGTCGGCGACCCGCTCTGCGGTGAGAGGGGCTGCGGTGAGAGGGGCTGCGGTGAGAGGGGCGGCGGTCAGAGGGGCGCCCGCGAGCGGGGCCGTGGTCAGCGCCAAAAACGCCGCGGCCGCAGCAGGCGCGCTGCCGACGATGCTGCCGACGACGACGAAAGCGACGACGCTGGGAATGCCGACGAAACCGGAGCGCGTCACTTGATCAGCTCCTCGTAGTAGCGCTTGACCTCGCCCTGCCAGTCTTCCGGTGCGCCCTCGCGCATGGCGTCGAGGATGTCCTTGCGAAACGCGTCCTTGACCTTGAAGTCGCTGCCGTCGGGGATCTTCACTTCTTCCTTGTTCGAGCCGCGCGAGCCTTCGCGCTCCGAGGGCTCGCTGCCGGGCGAGCCGCCACCGGGGAGGGGCAGCGGGATGCCGCCGCTGCCGCCGCCGCCCTTGCCCATCTCTGCCATGGCGTCTTGCAACGACTTCAGTTGCTGCAGCGCCTGCGACTGCGACTGCCGCGCCCCGCGCACGCCGTCACGCTCGCCCGACCCTGGGCGGCCCTTGCTCTGGCCCTTCAGCTGGCGCGAGGCGCGCTCCATGGCGGCTTTGGCGTCGTCGACCTTTTTCTTGTGCTCGGGCCCAAAGATGGGCGCGTCCTTGCCGATCTCCTCGAGCAGCTGACCGAGCTTCTGCGCTTGCTCGCCGAGCTGGCTCTGTCGGTCGCCCTGCTTTCTGAGGCGTTCGCGCTCCTTGCCATCCATCATCTCCGATGGATCGGGCATGGCGTCCTCGAGCACCTTGCGCGCATCGCGCAGGGCGCCGGCGGCTTCGTCGAGGGCTTGCTGCGAGCGCTCGATGGCCTTGCTCTCGAAGCGCGCAAAGGCCCCGCGGCGTCGGTTGTCGAGGGATTCCTCGGCGGTGCGGGCGGCGGCTTCGGCTTCTTCGGCGGCGCGCAACGCATCTTCGACGTCGCCGGACTCGAGGGCTTTTTGCAGGTCGGCGGTGCGGGCGCGGGCGGCGGCGACGTCTTCTTCGTCCATCGGCGCGAGCCCGTCGTTCTGCACCTTGTTGAGCTCGCTGTTGGCGCGCTGGGCCTTTTTCTTGGCTTCGGCGATGGCCTTTTCGAGCTTGGCCTTGAGCTTGTCCTCGGCCTTTTTGCGCGCCGCGTCCATGGCGCGCTCGGTCTCGTCGAGCTCTTCCTTCTGGGCCTCTTGCAGCGCCGAGAGCTCCTGGCCAAAGCGCTCCATCTTTTCGCGGAGCTCTTTGTTTTCTTCGCCGCCGAGCTCGTCGCCGGTCTTCTCGAGCTCGACGACGCCGCAAAGGCCCTCGAGCAGATGCTCGAGACGACCCAGAAGATGGTCGACGAGCTCGAGAAGACCGGCGACGAGCTCGGCGGCGAAGAAAACAATGAGCTCCGCGAAAAGATCGAGCGCTTTGGCCAGGTGCTCTCGCCGCTGCAAGCGGCCCAGAAGGAAGAGCTCGACGAGACCGAGCGCGCCC
>JBKJNL010000368.1:0-2769 GCA_046593615.1 Myxococcota bacterium
GCCCTGCCGCCGCCCCTGCCGCGTGTGACGCTGTCGTCGCCGGGGCGGTGCCGCACCGCTGTCGACGATGGTGACGACGACGATGACGACAAAGAGTCAGGCGTGTAGCAGGGCGCCATGATCGACCTGCGCGCCCTCGAGCAAGATCCCGATGCCTTTGCTGCGGCGCTGCGCCGGCGCGGCGAGATTCCGAACCTCGATGACCTCGTGTCGCTGGTGCGTGAGCGCAAGGTCGCGTTGACGGCGGCGCAGACGCAGCAGGCCCTGCGCAACCAGCTCAACGAGCAGATGAAGAAAGCGACCCCCGAGGAGCGCGAGCAGAAGCGCGCCGAGCTGCGGACCCTCGGCGACGACATCAAGGTGCTCGAAGACAAGGCAAAGGCCGCCGACGAGCGCCTGCAGGGTCTGGCCATGGGCATCCCGAACACGCCCCTGCCCGATGTGCCGCAAGGCGGCGGCGGTGCCGACAACGTCGAGGTCCGCCAGGTCGGCAGCCCGCGCAAATTCGCGTTCACCCCCAAAGACCACGTCGACGTCGCCGAAGGCCTCGGCATCCTCGACAGCGCGCGCGCCGCCAAGATTTCTGGCGCGCGCTTCGCGTTCTTGCAGGGCCACGGGGCGCGCCTGTCGCGCGCGCTGACGACCTTCATGCTCGATCACCACCTGGCCCAGGGCGACCGCGAGATGGCCCCGCCGTATCTCGTGGGCGGCAAGGCGCTGACCGGCACGGGGCAGCTGCCCAAGTTCGCCGACGACCTGTTCGGCGTCAGCTTCGGGCCGCCGAAAGAGGCCGGCCCGACGCCGCTGTATTTGATTCCGACGTCGGAGGTGCCGATCACCAACTACTTCGCCGACGAGATCCTCGACGAGGCCGAGCTGCCCAAGCGCTTCTGTGCGTTTTCGCCGTGCTTCCGGGCCGAGGCCGGCAGCGCCGGACGCGACACGCGCGGGCTCATCCGCCAGCACCAGTTCGACAAGGTCGAGATGGTGCGCTTCTGCACGCCGGCCCAGGCGCTCGGACCCGACGGCGAGCTCGAAAAGATGGTCACGCGCGCGAGCGATCTCATGACCGCGCTCGAGCTGCCCCACCGCGTGATGCTGCTGTGCACCGGCGACATGGGCTTCGCCGCCGAAAAGACCTACGACCTCGAGGTCTGGCTCCCGGGTCAGAACGACGGGCAGGGCGCCTTCCGCGAGATCTCGTCGTGCTCGACGTGCGGCAGCTTCCAGGCCCGGCGCGCCGCGATCCGCTACCGCGGCGCCAGCAGCGACCCGCCGTCTGCTCCGGGGCCGTCCGGCGCTGCGCGCGTTCCCGCCAACAAGCCGGCGAAGCCGCAGCCGCTGGTGACGCTCAACGGCTCCGGCCTCGCCGTCGGCCGCACGCTCATCGCCGTCCTCGAGAACCACCAGCAAGAAGATGGCTCGGTCGTCGTGCCGCCCGTGCTCCGCCCGTACCTGGGCGGCCTCGACGTCCTGCGGGCCTGAGCCGCGAGGTCGGTGGGGCCAGACGTCGTCGTCGTCGTCAGGACACTGGTCGAGGCACCCGCAGGCGGGGTTTTCAACCCAGTGCGCGCACAGGTGTAGGTTGTTGCCAATCATGTCCAACGGCCGGCTGAACCAGGTGTTGCTCGTGGGCGGGGAAAGCGCTCGCCTCGAGCTGGATCTTCTCCCCTTCGGACTGGCGTCCGTTGCTGTCGACAACGCCAACGAAGCGGTGGCCCGGCTGAAGACCGGCGCTTTTCCTCTCGTCGTCGTCGCCGCCGGCCTCCCGGACATGACGGGGCCGGCGTTCATCGAAGGGCTGTTGCGCCACTTCGACCCCTCGACCGTGGTCTTGTTCGGCGACGTCGACCCGGCCCAGGCCGCACACCTGCAACGCTCGCCCAAGGTGGCGCTGTTTCCGTCGTCGTCAAACGGTGGGGCCATCGCCCAGCACCTGTTCCAGCGCGGCGGTGGCAGCGCGGCGTCGTCGGGTCCGCCGGCGGCGGCGATGCCGGGCTTCACGAGCGGCGGCGGCAACCAGGGTTTTCCCGAGCCGGCGCGCGCGGGTCCGGGCTTCGGCGGACCGCCCGGCTTCGGCCCCGGCCCACCGACCCAGACCTACGCTCCCCAGCCGCCCTACGCCCCGCAGCCGGGCTCCGCCCCGCAACCGCCGCCGGCGCCGAACCCCTGGCAGGCCGCTGCCACCGGACCCATCGCCCCTCTGGGTGCACCGCCGAGCCAATGGCCGGCGCCATCGTCGCAGCCGCCGTGGGCGGCCGCGCCAGGGCCGCTCGGCCCCGGGGCCGGGTACCCGCCACCGGGCAACAGCAACGGCGCGCCCCCGCCGTTCTTTGCGGCTTTCAGCGCCCAGCAGCAGCAGTCGATGCCCCCGCAGATGGCGCCGCAGTCGATGCCCCCGCAGATGGCACCGCAGACGGCGCCGCAGTCGATGCCTCCTCAGATGGCACCGCAGATGGCACCGCAGTCGATGGCACCGCAGTCGATGCCGCCGCAGCTGGCGCCGGCCGGACCCGATCGGGCCACGCTCGAGCGCCTCGAGGCCCTGGCCAACGAGCTGGCCCAGAGCAGCGCCGAGGTCGTCAGTCTGCAGCAGCGGCTGGTGAGCGCCGAGCAGGCCGCGCGCGAAGCGCAAGAGCGGTCCATCGAGCGCGAGGCCCGCCTCGCCGAAGCCGTCGCCGTCGCCAGCTCCCTGCGCGGCGAGGTCGACGCCGCGCGCCGCAGCGCCATCAACCAGGTGGCCGAGGTCATGGCCCTGTCCGACGAGGG
>JBKJNL010000548.1:0-2605 GCA_046593615.1 Myxococcota bacterium
GGCGGGGCGGGTTTCGAGGTCGACGACGCTGAAACCCGCCCCGCCGACCGCTCATTGGCCGCCTTTGCCGCCCGCCGCGCCGGCGCCCGCCCGACCTGACGCGGCCCCTGACGCCGACATGCGGCTGTCGACGGGCAGGCCGCGGTGGTAAGGGGAGGCATGACCGACGACGACGTCCCCGAGGGCTACAGCCGCCCCGTGAACCCGCGCATGATGAAGGCCCCGCCGCCCGAGGCCCGCGCAGCGGCGACGACGACGAACGACGACGACGACGAGGTCGACAAGACCGTCAAGACGTTTGCCGGTTCGACGGCCTCACAGGCACCGGCGGCCCCCGATCACGGCCGACCCCGGGGCGCCAACAACGCCCTCGCGTTCCACCAATTCAAGAAATCGCCAAAACCCGACGACGCCGGCTAAGCAGTCTTGTCGCCGTCTTTACCTGGAGATCTCCCATGACCGTCACGTCCGTTCGCGGCGCCGTCGCCGCTCCCGTGCCCAGCCAGATCGGCCGCCTCGGCGAAGCCGTCGCCGACCGCCGCGGCGTGCCCCTCGCGCTGACCGCGGCCTCTGATCGCCAGAAGAAAGAATTCACCAACGCCGACGGCAGCGCCCGCACCGTCTCCTACGACGGCCGCGACATGCCCTTCGGCTCGACCGACGCCGCCAAGCTGCCCAAGGGCAGCTTCAGCGCCCAGCTGCGCGAGCTCAGCGCGTACCGCGACGCCGGCAACGCCCTGCTCAGCGTCGACAACGCCACGCTGCACACGCTCACCTACTGCTACGGCACCCACAAGCCGATGGAAGCCTGGCTCACCAAGGTGCCCGACGACGGCAAGCTCTCGATCAACGTGCTGATCACGCCGTCGACCCACGCCGGCAGCACCGGCGCCGAAAAGATGAAGAACTTCGAAAACTTCAGCAAGACCAACAACTACAACGTCGAGGTCGTCTACCCCGACGGCACCACGACCCGCCTGAAGTTCGACGTCGAGGGCAACAGCCCGCCGAAGTTCAGCAGCGGCAACCCCGCCAAGAAGGGCGTGACTGCGACGGCCTCGCCCGACATCGAGATCGACCTCAACAAGTGGGCCGGCAAGGGCGACGTCCGCATCCGCGGCTGGGCCGACGGCTCCGCCGGCGTCGCGGGCTACATCGAGCACAGAGAGACCATCCTGCACCTCGGCTGAGCGACGAAGCTGCCGGCGAATGTGACGACGACAAACGGGCCCTTGCGGGCCCGTTTTTCTGTGGACGCTTCTGTAGACGGCGACAGAGAGCGCGACGCGCTACCAGCGGTTGTTGTTGCCGCCGCCGCTGCCTTGTTGGGTGTTGCCGCGGTCGACCAGCGTCGAGCCCGCCGTCTGCGAATTCGCCGCCGCCAGCCCCGACGACACCTGACCCCGGAACTCCGGCGCCACCGTCGACAGGTCGCGCTTGGGATCTTCGGTGCGGACGCCGACGAAGCTGGGCTCGTCGTCGCCAAAGAAGCGGGCCGCCTTTTTCTTGCGGCGCTCTTGCTCGATGTCGTCGTTAAAGGCGTCGACGTCGGAGAAGCCCATGGACTTCTTGACGGTGCCCATCGAGGCCTTTGCCTTTTTGGCCGCCCCGGTGGCTGCGCGGTTCACGGCCGAGCCGACGCCGCGCATCGTGTCGCGGAATCCGGTCAGCCCGCGCTGGAGAAAACCTTGTTCAGCCATGGTGCTCCTTGACCCGTCCCCTGGAGCCAGAAGCATAGCGCCGCACGATGATCGCGCGCAGGTGCGTTGCGCAGAGTGGATCTCTGATCTAGCCGGACCGCCTCGCTCCCTCGTCGGGGGCCTGGTTTGGAGCCGTCGAGATGGGCGTCGAAGTCGTGCTCGGGGTGTGGGCCGCAGTGGCAACCATCGCCGCCGCCCTCTACATGAAAAAGGCCGGGGCCAAGGTGCCTCTTGAGCCGTTGTCGTCGGGTGCCCACAAGCCGGGTGTCCTGCCGGCTCCGACACGGGCCGCCGACGCCGGCGCCGCCGCCGCCCTCGAAAAGAAGCTCGCCGACGCCCGCACCGAGCTGGCTGCTTCGAAAGAGCGCCTCGCCGCCCGCGCCAAAGAAGTCGAAGACCTCAAAGAGCAGGCCCGCGTCAAGGCCCGCCGTGAAGGCAAGAAAGAGCAGCGCGAAGCCGAGGGCGCCAGCAAGCCCGTCGCCGCCGCCGCCGACCCCAGAGACGTCGAAATCCAGTCGCTCAGAAAGGGCATGGCCTCGCTCGAGAGCCAGCTCAACAACGTCAAGCGCGACGTCGTGTCGACGTCGTCGTCGGCTGCCGAGGTCACCGCCAAGAGCGCTGACGAGGTCGCCGCCGCCCGCCGGGCCGCCGAAGCCGAGCAGAACCGCCGCCGGGTTCTCGAAGACGAAGCCGCCGCATTGAGAAGAACGCTCGAGGAGCTGAGGAACGCGATGAAAAAGGCCGACGCCCGTCCCGATGTGCCGGGAACCGCACTGAACCTGAAAGAGCTGCCCACTGCCGCCGTGCAGGAGCTCTCTCGCTACTTCCGCAAGGGCGAGGAGTTCGAGCGGCTCTACGTGGTGGCCCAGAGCCAGCTGCAGCTGGAAAAGGACCGCTACCTCGAG
>JBKJNL010000600.1:0-5820 GCA_046593615.1 Myxococcota bacterium
CCCAGGTGTTCTCGAACCTGGTGGGCAACGCCATCTCCTACGCCGACCCCGCGCAGCCGGTGCTTGTGCCCGTTCGGGCCAAGGCAGGGAGCGTCGGCTGCGAGGTCTTGAGCCGCGGAGCGCCCATCGACGCGGACGTGCTGCCGGACATCTTTGATCCGTTCCGCAGGGCCCACCGCGGCCAGGCGACGAGCGGGCTCGGCCTGGGCCTCTTCATCACCCGCGAGATCATCCGCGCCCACCACGGCACCATCGAGGTGTCGTCGTCGGCCGACTCCGGCACGTCGTTTCGCTTCACCCTGCCGCGCGCATCTCTCGGCGCACCGCTCGGGGCAGAGCGCGCCGCATCGTTCGGTTCTTCCGCCGGCCCATCCTCCGAGGAGACGGTTCAGTCATGACGCCTGTTGCCCATCCCCATGGCGACGACCACGTCATCGTGGTCGTCGACGACGACGAAGACATCCGCGAGACGCTGCGTGACGTCTTGCTCCACCACGGCTACCGCGTCGCCGTCGCCGAGAACGGCGCGCAAGCGCTGGCGCTGCTCGACGACGTCGCGCCCTGCCTGATGCTGACCGACCTCACGATGCCGGTGATGGACGGCTGGGAGCTCGTGCGCCGACTTCAGCAGCGCACGCCCCTGGTCGGGTTCCCCATCGTCGTCTCGACGTCGTCGCCCGAGCGCGCGCCCGCGGGCTTCCAGGTGATCGCCAAGCCCGTCGACCTCATGGACGTCCTCGACGTGGTCAAGCGCTACTGCGCACCCGACGCTGCCAAGCCGCAGTAGAAGGGGCGATGAGCGATCACCATCCCCCCTCCCGCCCGCTGCTCGGGGTCATCGGCGGCTCCGGCCTCTACGACATGCCCGGCCTGACCGACGTCGAACAGCGCTCGGTCGAGACGCCCTGGGGCCTGCCCTCCGACGACGTCGTCATCGGCACGCTGCAAGGCACGCGGGCAGCGTTCATTCCGCGCCATGGCCGGGGGCACCGCTTCACGCCCACCGAGGTGAACTACCGGGCCAACGTCGCCGCACTCAAGCACCTCGGCTGCGAATTCGTCGTCTCGGTCTCGGCGGTGGGCTCGATGAAGCTCGAGATCGCTCCCGGCGACCTCGTCGTCGTCGATCAGTTCATCGATCGCACCGTGGCCCGGCCCCGCACCTTTTTCGGCGACGGCGTCGTCGGCCACGTCGGCTTCGCCGATCCGATCTGTCCGGTGCTGCGGCCCATCCTGCTGGCGGCCGCCCGCAGCACACCGGCGACGACGCACGACGGTGGCACGTACATCTGCATCGAGGGGCCGCAGTTCTCGACGCGGGCCGAGTCGAACCTGTTCCGCTCGTGGGGCGTCAGCGTCATCGGCATGACCAACATGCCCGAGGCCCGCCTCGCCCGCGAAGCCGGTATGAGTTACGCAACTCTGGCCCTGGCCACCGACTACGACTGCTGGCACGAGAGCGAAGAAGCCGTCTCGGTCGAAGCCGTCGTCGCCGTCTTGAAGAAGAACGTCGCCGTCGCCCAGCAGGTCATCACCAACGTGGCGGCCACACTGGCCCGGGCGAATGGTGCCGGGACCCCGCCGAAGTCGCCGTGGGCAAACGTCGTCGACGGCGCCGTGATGACCTCACCCGAGGCCCGGGCGCTCGAGGCCCGCCGCAAGCTCCGCTACATCGCCGGCGACCTGATCGGATGAACGCGCCCATGATGGATTCAGCGAATTCGACGGCGACAGAGACGACGAAGACGACAACTGCGACGACGGCGATGACGACGACGGCGCTGCCGGCGCTGGTGCCGTCGTCGGCGCTGCGGCTCGACGATGTGCCGCGCGTGGCGATGCTGTCGCGCGAGCAGTTCCTCGCCGAGCACCTGCGGCCACAGCGGCCGGTGATCTTCACGACGCTGGGCCACGACTGGCCCGCGATGACCCGGTGGACGCCCGACTATTTCCGCCAGCGCTTCGGCGACCGGGCCGTGATGGCGGTGACGACGACGAAAAAGGCCAAGGGGCACGCCGGCCACTACGGTGTCCCGGTCGAGATGACGATGAACGCCTACCTCGACGCCGTGCTCGTCAAAGACGAAGACCTGCGCCTCGCGGCCCGCCACACGCGCGAGATCGCCAGCGAGCTCGTCGACGACTTCAGCCACCCCGACCTCGGCCGCGACTACAGCAACGACCTGTTGTGGTTGTTCCTGGGCAGCAAGGGATCGCGCACGCCGCTGCACTTCGACTTCGGCCCGTTCCACGTGTTCCACACGATGTTCTTTGGCCGAAAGACGCTGCACCTGTTCGCGCCGTCGCAGGGCACGAACCTGCACCAGCTCCCGCTGACGGCGCGCAGCAAGGTCGACCCATTCCACCCCGACACCGCGCGCTTCCCGCGCCTCGCGCAGCTGCAGGGCTGGCGCGCGACCATCCAGCGCGGCGAGACGTTGTTTCTGCCGGCGGGGTGCTGGCACGACGCCCACTACCACGACGCCAGCCTGGCCCTGACGCTGCGCTTCACCGAGGGCGCGCGCTTCGTCGCCCCGCGTGTCCTCTACCGGCTCGGCATCGGCGCCATCAGCGGCATCCTCGAGCGCCTGGCCCCTGACGCCTGGCCCCGCCTGCAAGAGCGGCTCGCGTGACGTCGCCAGCAACAGCCGCGGCGCCTTTGTCGTCGTCGTCGTCGTCGTCGTTGATCACCCGCGCCGATCCGCGCCAGCCCATCGAGGCCCTGCGTTGGCCGGCGCTGCGCTTTCGCCTGCTCGACGAGCTCGGCGAGCCCATGGACATCGGCTTCCGCCGCGTCTCCGTCAAAGACGGCAGCGTCGTCGAAGCCGTCGACGTCCGCCACGAAGACCACGACGGTGTCGGCGGCTTCACCGCGCTGCTCGAGGCCCGTGGCTTCACGATCCCGACGATGCCGGTGATGGCCGATCCGGCTGAGCCCGGCTGGTTCACGAAGCTCGGACTCTTGCGCCGCTACCTCGGCGTCATCCGCGGCTGGCGCCAGCAGTGGAAGCGCGAGCCCGATTGGTCCGTCGTCGTCGGCGGACCGGCCCCGGCCATCGCGCTGCTCGATCGCGCGACGACGAAGGCGCTGCTGCACAAGCTCAAGGCGTCGTCGTCGGGCCTCACCGCCGGCGTGGTCGCCGCCCTCGATCGTGTCGCCGCCGAAGCGCTCTTGCAGCCGGGCAGCCCGCGCCGCTGGATGGTGCCGGTCAACATGCGGACGTCGACGACCAAGCACTACGGCAACGCCGTGACGTCGCTGCTGCTGCCGTTTCCGTCGTCGTTGTCGGCGGCCGAGGCCCACGCGGCCCTCAAGGACATGCTCGCGCGTCGCTTCCACTGGGGCACCACGCTGGTGTCGTCGTGGCTCTCGCGCACGCGCCACGCGCGCCTCAGGCGCATGCTGCGGCGCTTCGATGCGAGCAAGACCATCTTTGGCTACGTCAGCAACGTCGGCGCCTGGCCCCCCGCCGGCGTCGTCGACGTCGATGGCGACGACGCCACCACCTGGGCCGTCATCCCGCCGGTCGGGCGTCGCGGGCCGCTGGCCTCGGTGCTGCTCGTCTACCGCGGGCGCCTCGCCGTCTCGCTGCACGCCCATGGCTGCCTGCGGATGTCCGACGACGACGTCATCGCGCTGTTGCGATCGGCGGTGGTCGCGCTGTTGCGTGACGCCGGGGTCGACGACGGTGGAGGCAGCTCTGTCGTCGTCCGTGGCGTTCCTTGATCAGGCCTTGATCAGGCCTTGATCAGGCGCTGATCAGGCGCTGATCAGAGGCAGTTGTTGCCGACGTCTTCGCTCTGCCAGCCGCAGGTGCCGTTGCAGGTCGCCTGCTGGACCGCGTTGGCCTCGCACCAGATGAGCGTGTCGCCGTCGCAGCGGCCGGCCCAGGTCTCACCGCCGCAGGGGTCGGGTGCCGGGGCGGCGGCGACGCAGTTGTTGCCGACGCTGTCGTCCTGGTAGCCGCAGTCGAGTCCGCGGGCGGCGCAGTCGGCGGTCTTCACCTGCTGGTTCTCGCACCACACCAGGCTGTCGCCGTCGCAGCGGCCTTCAAAGGTTTCGCCACCGCAGGGGTCCGAGGCCGGCGCGGGCGGCGGCGGCGTCGTCGGCGCGGGCGGCGTCATGCACTGGTCGGGCGTTCCCGAGGGCATGACCTGGCAGCCGGCGGAGCAGGCGGTGCGTGAGCGGAAGCCGCGGTCGCCGGTGGGGCCGCAGTCGACGATGTCGGAGCCGTCGCACCACTTGCCGTACTTCATGCCGCCGTCGCAGAAGTCTTCGCTGTCGACGGACGACGACGGCGGCGCCACCTGGCTCGCGCCGTTGTTGACGAGGTCCATGAAGCGGTCCCAGTCCCAGTGGCGGCCCGGATCGCTGTGGTCGTTTCCGGGGGCTTCGTTGTGGCCGATGATGTGCGCGCGATCCATCGGGATGTTGTTCCGCTGACAGATGTCGCGCACGAGGGCCGCAGAAGCCCGGTACATCGCGTCGGTGAACCAGCGGGCCTGCGACGACACGGCTTCGTGCTCGATGCCGATGGAGCGCTGGTTGTAGCTGCGCACGTGATGGGCCGTGTTGCTCTCGTCGACCATCTGCGTGGTGTGGCCGTCGCTGCTGCGAATCACGTAGTGCGCCGAGGTCTTGTAGGGGTTGTTGGGGCTGCGGAACCACGAGATGGCGCCGTCGTAGCTGCCTTCGGTGGTGTGGATGAGGACGCGGTCGATGCGCGTGCCGCCGCGGCCCCGCGTGAAGAAGCCGGTGCGCGCGTCGAGGGTGCGGTCGACGAGGGCCGAGTCGGCGTTCAACGCGCTCTCGACCTTGGCCGACCCGATCGAGACCCCGTTGCCGCTGAGCACCAGCTCTTCGCCCGTCGAGGCACCGGTGGAAGCAATGCCGCGTGCGCCGCGGGCCAGGGTCTCAAAGACCTCGTCGGCGTAGGAGTCGCCGAGCTCGGGGTCGCCGTCGGCGCCGTAGAGGGCCAGGGCCTGGCGCCATCCGTTGAGGTGGTCGGGCGTGCCGCCGCTGGTCTGCTGGGCGAGCTGGCGCAGGATTTCGGCGGCGACGGCGATGTTGGCGGCGGCGTCGGTGCGGGCGCGCTCGGGCTTCATGCCGAGCGAAGCGCTGCCGGCCGTCAAGCGCGGGTCGTCTGCGCGGTCGACGACGCCCATGAGGCCGACGGCGTTGCGGCCGTGGGCGTGGTCGCCGGCTTCGTCGACGCCGACGACTGCTTCGGTGGCGACGTCGGCCATCTGCCAGCGGGACTCGACCCAGCCGACGGCGAGGAGCAGGTCTTCGGGCACGCCCGACTGGGCGGAGGCGCGGGCAAAGGCTTCGCGAAGAGGTCCGCGCGGCGGCTGCTGGCTCTCGAGCTGGTTCTGGCAGGCGCCCAGCACCGACAGGGCGGAGGCCAGAGCGACAACGGCAGCAGCGCGGAGGTGCGTCATGAAAGGGAAAGTAGGGGGCGCCACCACCCGCCACCATCGGGCGGCGGTCGTCCTCCCGTCGGCGGAGCAACTTCTGCGGGCGCATCGCCCCGCCCTGCGAGCACCTTGGGAGCGGCTATGGTGCGCCCATGAAATTGAAGTTTCCGCTTTTGCTCGCCGCCCTCCTGCCCGTGATCCCGGTGACGGCAGCGGTGTGCGACAGCCCCCCCGAGATCTGTGACAACGACGCCGACGACGACAACGACGCCGACATCGACTGCGACGACCCGGACTGCACGGCGGAGTGCGCGCCGGTCCCCGCCGGCGAGGGCGAAGGTGAGCCGGTTGGCGAGGGCGAAGGTGAGCCGGTCGGCGAAGGCGAGGGCGAGCCGGTCGGCG
>JBKJNL010001015.1:0-7228 GCA_046593615.1 Myxococcota bacterium
GAAGGCGAAGGTGGCGTCGAAGGCGAAGGCGAAGGCGGCGTCGAAGGCGAAGGCGAAGGCGGCGTCGAAGGCGAAGGCGAAGGCGGCGTCGAGGGCGAAGGCGAGGGCGAAGGCGAAGGCGAAGGCGGCGTCGAAGGCGAGGGCGAAGGCGAGGTCGTCGACGACGCCGCGGTGGCCGTGAGGGTCGTCAAGGTGTCGACATTGCCCGGCGCCGTCGCCGACGAAGCGCTGTTGCTCGCCTGGGAGGTCATCGTGGCCGCGACGCAGCTCGAGTCATCCGACGTGCTGCTGACGACCGGGACCCTCGACCTGCGGGGCAACACGCCGTCCTACAGCCCGCAGCCGCAGACCGAGCTCATCTACCTCGACGACGGCGACATCGTGGTCGGCTTCGAGGTGACGACGTTCTCGGGCGACTTCCAGAACGCGCGCACCTCACGGAATTTCTACGCCCGCGCCCACGACGTCGTGCTCGCCCGCGTCCGCGTCGTCGACGACGACTTCGCCTGCGAGAGCCACCTGGCTGGCAACGCCGGCCGGCGCGCGGGGTCGGGCGCGCTCACGGGCGGCTTCACCTTCAGCTTCACGTCGACGGTCAGCATCGATGCCGACTTCGGGACCAACAGCATCGACTACGTCTCCGACGAAGTCCGCAACGGCACCGTCACCGGGCCCGACGGCCTTGACCTCACGTTTGTCGACGCCTCGCGCTACCGGCTGGTCAACGTCGCCGAGCAGCTGGTCAACAACTTCTCGGTCAGCGGCACCGCCGGTGGCTCGACGTGGACGCTCACCAACGCGCTGCTGCAGCGCACCTTCAACACCGGCGCCGCCGTCGAGCCGAGCTTCTGGGGCGACAGCCGCGGCGACCTGCTGAAGGACGGCGCCGCCTACGGCGTGATTGGCGCGCGGGCCTCGCCGGCCGCCATCGAGCTGGTGCTGGTGACCCCCGTCGACGTGTTCAACGTGCTCGAGACCCACGCGCGCTGATCGCCGCTCCCGTGCTTGCCGGCGGCAGCTCCGGCCGCTTGTCGTCGACGATGGACCGCGCGGCGCTGCTGCGACCGGCCCGCGGACCGGCCGCGACGCCCCTTGTCGACGTCGTCACAATCGGGGAACACGGTGCGTCTCACCTCGACGCAGGAGCCGCCATGTCCGAGCCGTATATCTTTCAGATGCAAGATCTTCGCAAGATCCACCCCGGAGGAAAAGAGGTCCTCAAGGGCATCTACCTGAGTTTTTATCATGGCGCCAAGATCGGCGTTCTTGGTAACAATGGTGCCGGTAAGTCGACGCTGTTGCGCATCATGGCCGGCGTCGACAAAGACTTCATGGGCGAGGCCCGCCTGCTCGAGGGCAAGACGGTGGGCTTCCTCCAGCAGGAGCCCCAGCTCGAGATGGGCAAGACCGTGCTCGAGAACATCGAGGGCGGCGTCAAAAAGGTCCGCGCACTGCTGAATCGCTTCGAAGAAGTGAACAATGCGTTCGGCGACCCCGACGCCGACATGGACAAGTTGATGGCCGAGCAGTCGCGCCTGCAAGATGCCATCGAAGCGGCCGGCGCCTGGGACATCAACCGCATCCTCGATCAGGCGATGGAAGCACTGCGCTGCCCGCCGCCCGACCAGATCGTCGATACGCTCTCGGGCGGCGAGAAGCGGCGCGTGGCCCTGTGCCGCTTGCTGCTCGAGAAGCCCGACATGTTGGTGCTCGACGAGCCCACCAACCACCTCGACGCCGAGAGCGTGGCCTGGCTTGAGCGCTTCCTGCACGACTTCAAGGGCACCGTCGTCTGCGTCACCCACGACCGCTACTTCCTCGACAACGTCGCCGGCTGGATCCTCGAGCTCGATCGCGGCGCGGGCATCCCCTACCAGGGCAACTACACGTCGTGGCTCGACCAGAAGAAGAAGCGCCTCGAGGGCGAAGAGAAGAACGAGTCGAACAAGCAGCGTGAGCTGGCCCGCGAGGCCGAGTGGGCGCGTGCCTCGCCAAAGGCGCGGCAGGCGAAGTCAAAGGCCCGCTTGCAGCGCTACGACGAGCTGCTCAACGAGGCGACGCAAGAGCGGGTCACCACCGCCGACATCTACATCCCGCCCGGGCCGCGCCTCGGCGACCTCGTCATCGAGGCCCAGGGCGTCAAAAAGGCCTTTGGCGACAAGCTGCTGTTCGAGAACCTCAGCTTCCGCCTGCCGCCCGCCGGCATCGTCGGCGTCATCGGCCCCAACGGCGCCGGCAAATCGACGCTCTTCAAGCTCATCACCGGCGGCGACCAACCAGACGCCGGCGACTTCAAGATCGGCAGCACCGTCAAGCTCATGCACGTCGACCAGAGCCGCGACAGCCTCAACGCCGACAACACAGTGTTTCAAGAGATCACCGGCGGCGCCGAGGTCATCGAGCTCGGCCCCAAGAAGATGAACTCGCGCGCCTACTGCACGATCTTCAACTTCAGGGGCGGCGATCAGAACAAGCTCGTCGGCAACCTCTCGGGCGGTGAGCGCAACCGCGTGCACATGGCCAAGCTGCTGAAGAGTGGCGGCAACGTGCTGCTGCTCGACGAGCCCACCAACGACCTCGACGTCGACACCCTGCGCGCCCTCGAAGAAGCCATCACCAACTTCGCCGGCTGCGTCGTCGTCGTCAGCCACGACCGCTGGTTCCTCGATCGCATCGCCACGCACATCCTCGCCTTTGAAGGCGACTCGCAGGTGACGTGGTTCGAGGGCAACTACGGCGACTACGAGGCCGACAAGAAGAAGCGCCTCGGTGACGTCGGCCCCACCCGCATCAAGTACAAGCCGCTGCCCAAGATGTAGTCGAAGCGCGCAGCCGCACTTTTTGATTGACAGTGAAAAGCCAAAGGCGGGCCGCCCCGTCCTTTGACTTTGTCTTGTTTGCGCCATTTGATCTGATGACCCAGCGTGTTGTGAGCCGTTGGATCGCGAGGCTGCTGTTCACCGGGTCTTCGCGTTGGCTACTTCGCCGCTGCGCGGGCGGCCCGCGCCACGAGGCGGCCGTCGACGACAGCCAGTCGGATGCGCGCACCGTCTTTGACCTCGCCACGCAGGATGGCCTCGGAGACCGGGGTCTCGACGAGGCGCTGGATGGTCTGACGCAACGGCCGCGCGCCCAGGGCCGCGTTGCCGGCGTCGGCGCTGCTCTGCTCGACGAGGAACGCCAGCACGGGCGCGTCGAACTTGAGCTGGATGTTGCGCGTGGTGAGCAGCGCATGCGCGGACTGGTCGAGCTGCAGCGAAGCGATCTTCTGCAGCTCGGCCGTGGTGAGCGAGCCGAACACGCATTTGTCTTCGATGCGGCCCCACAGCTCGGGGATGAAGTGCTTGCGCGCGGCCTGCAGCACGAGGTCTTCGAGGCGCTGCACCTCACGCTGCGATTGTTTGCCGTCATCGATGGCGAAGCCGACGGTCTTCTGCTTCTGCGCCAGCGCCTGCGAGCCCAGGTTCGACGTCATGATCAAGACCGCGTGGCGGAACGTCACCGTGCGGCCCTGCGAGTCGGTCAGGCGGCCTTCGTCGAGGACCTGCAGCAGGATCGGCAGCACGTCGGGGTGGGCCTTTTCGATCTCGTCGAGCAGCACCACCGCGTGGGGACGGCGTCGAATGGCCTCGGTGAGCTGTCCGCCGTCGTCGTGGCCGACGTAGCCTGGGGGCGCGCCGGTCAAGCGGGCGACGGTGTGGGGCTCGGCGAACTCGCTCATGTCGAGGCGCACCAGTGCTTTTTCGGTGCCGAACAAGAAGTCGCCGAGGGCCTTGGCCAACTCGGTTTTGCCGACGCCCGAGGGCCCGAGGAACAAGAAGCTGCCCATGGGGCGGTGGTTGGCGAAGCCGGCGTAGTTGCGGCGGATGGTGTGGGCGACGCGGCCGACGACGTGCTCGTGGCCGATGACTCGCTTGCCGAGCTCGCGCTCCATCTCGAGGAAGCGCTGCTGGTCTTTGGCGAGCACGCGATCGATGGGCACCTTGGCGACGTCGGCGCAGACGCGGGCGACGTCTTCGCGGGTGATTTCTTGTTTCGCGGCGCGGCGACCCCGCGACAAGCTGAGATCCAACAAATCAAGCGCCTTTGCCGGCAATTTTTTGTCATGCACGAAGCGCGACGACAGTTGGACTGCGGCGGCGATGGCGTCGTCGGTCGGCGTCACGCCATGGTGCCGCGCGTACAGGGGGGCGGCACCGCGCAGGATCTGGATGGCTTCTTCGTCGGATGGTTCTTCGACGACGATCTTGACGAATCGACGTTCGAGTGCCGGGTCCTGCTCGATGTATTTTCTGTATTCGTCGTTGGTGGTGCTGCCGATGCACGGGAAGTCGCCGCGGGCGAGCGCTGCCTTGAGCTCGTTGGCGGCATCTTGCGGCCCTTCGCCCGAGGCACCGGCGCCCATCAGCGTGTGGATCTCGTCGATGAAGACGATGACGGTGCCCTTGCTGCGCAAGACGTCGCGCTTGAGGCCCACCATGCGCTCGGAGAACGAGCCACGCAGCGACGTGCCGGCGACGATGCGGCCCATGTCGAGCTCGATGATGACCTTGCCGTGCAGCGTGGCCACGTCGGCGTCGCCGCGCATGAGCTTGACGGCCAGGCCTTCGACGATGGCCGTCTTGCCGACGCCAGGCTCGCCGACGAGACACGGGTTGTTCGCCCGCCGCTTGCCGAGGACGTCGATGAGCTGCTCGAGCTCGGCGGCGCGGCCCACCGAGGGGTCGAGGGTGCCGTGCTGCGCCGCCGACGTCAGGTTGCGCCCCAGCGACGTCAGCCACGGGTAGCGCTCGGGGTCGAGGTCAAAGGCGGTCGGCGGCAGCGTCAAGGCCACCGACGGCGGCTGCGGCTGCCGCTTCGACGGCTTCGATGGCTCCTTCGGCGTCTCCTTTGGCGTGTCCTTGGAGACGTCTTTTGCGGCAGGCGGGGCAGGCGGCGTCTCGACGGGCGCGTCGGGCGGGGGCAGGGGGCGCGGCGCGGGTGCAACCGGCAGCTGGGCCTGCGGCGCGTCGACGACAGAGACCTCGGATTGCGCCGAGCCACCGTCGAGCATGGTCTTTTTCGAAACGATCCAGTCGTCGCTGCGGCGCACGGGGCGCACGCGGGCCCGGGGCCGCGCGATGGGCGGCTCGGGGGGTTGGGGAGCCTCGGGCTCGGGCTGGTCTTTGGCTTCTTGCAGCGAGAGCTGCAGGCGCCGCGGCAACACGCCGGTGACGTAGCTCATGACGCGGTTGCGCAGCGGTGCTGTGCCCCCGAGGGCCCCGTCAAGCAGCTGGCAGGCAGCACCTTCGCGGACCTTGAGCAGCGCCACGAGCAGGTGCAGCGTGTTGGTCTGCCGCGCGTCGCAGCGCAGGGCGGTCTCTTCGGCGGCGGCGAGCACCTGCGAGACGGCATCGCTCTCGTCGACAAAGGCCGGATCGAGCAGCGCCAGCAGGCGGTCTTCGTCGACCTGGGCTTCGCGCAGCACCAGCTCGGCGGGGTTCGGCACCGTGAACAGCGCGAGCACCACGTGCGTGGTCTGCAGCTCCTGGGTGACGCCGTCGGCGATGGCGCGGGCTTCGTGCAGGGCGCGGGCGAGGTCGGGCCCGTGGGCCAGCCGGCCGTAGCGTCCAGCGTTGCGGACGGCGTGGGCGGCGTCGTCGGCTCTCACGGTCATCGTCGTCTTGTCCTTCTCGGCGGGTGACGCAGGCGGGCTCTGGCGCAACCCGCCGGAGCCTCAGGAACCTCGTCACGGCGTATTCGTGCGCTCGGCGCCATACATGTTTCTCCTCGACGGAGGAACCACGGGGATGCCGCTCCCGAATCCAACGGATCGTCGTGATCGCGCGCGAAGCACCAGGCCCGAAGTGGCCGTCACGAATCCGGCGCGGGGTGCGGGAAATCGCGACGGCGGGACCCCGCGTGCTATGCGTCACACCGACCTCGACGGAGCACACAGCCATGACATCCGAGTACCGACCCGGTTTGCTGACGACGGCGTGGGCCCGCTCTGGCCTGGTCGCCGTCGGCGGCGTCATCGTCTGGTACGCCGCCCGCGGCCTGGTGAGCCCCGACATGGCGGCCATCGCCGGCGTCGTCGGCGCAGCCCTCGTCGGCTTCGGCATCCTGGCGTTGCCGCCGGCCGAAGCGGCGTACCTGTCGCGGGTCGCCGAGCAGATGCGCCTTGACGACAAGCTGCGCGCACCGCCGCTGCCCGGGCTCTACGGCTCGATCGCGCGGCACCTGAACGCCATCGCCGACAAGAACCAGAAGCCCGAGGTCGTCGAGCTGCCCGCCCTCTCGCAGCATGCCAGGTCCGAGCCCGGCAAGAGGTCCGACACCGTCGTGCAAATCCTCGACGAGGCCCGCAGCCAGGCGGCGTCGCAGGGACAATCGCTCGACGACACCAGCGCTGCCATGGCCGAGATGGCCGCCACCGTTCGCACCATCGCCAACAGCGTTGAATCGCTCGCGTCGTCGGCCGAAGAGTCCGGCAGCTCGATCCTCGAGATGAGCGCCATCAACGACGAGATGGCCGAGAACATCGGCGAGCTGGCCGCGGCCATCGAAGAGACTGCGGCCTCCATCGAAGAGATGATCTATTCGATCAAGGAAGTGGCCAAGAACATCGAGGACCTCGCCCTCGCCGCCGAGCAGACGTCGACGTCGATGAACCAGATGGAGGCCTCGATCAACCACGTCGAAGAGAACGCCACCGCGACCGCGCGGCTCTCCGAAGACGTCATCAGAGACGCCGCCCGCGGCGCCGACGCCGTCAAGCGCACGCTGCTGGGCATCGACGAGATCCGCGCCAGCTCGCGCGCGGCCTCTGACGTCATCCGCGCGCTCGGTGAGCGCATCGGCGCCATTGGCAACATCCTGAACGTCATCGACGACGTCGCCGAGCAGACGAACCTGCTGGCGCTCAACGCCGCGATCATCGCCGCGCAGGCCGGCGAGCACGGCCGCGGGTTCGCCGTCGTCGCCGACGAAATCAAGGATCTGGCCGAGCGCACCGGCGCCTCGACCAAAGAGATCGCCGACCTTATCCGCGCGGGCAATGGCGATGATCGCGTTGCGCGACTGCTCTTGCACCGCGCGGATGAGGTCGGCGATCTCTTTGGTCGAGGCCCCGGTGCGCTCGGCGAGATCCTTGATTTCGTCGGCGACGACGGCGAACCCGCGGCCGTGCTCGCCGGCCTGGGCGGCGATGATCGCGGCGTTCAGCGCCAGCAGGTTCGTCTGCTCG
>JBKJNL010000086.1:0-3503 GCA_046593615.1 Myxococcota bacterium
GCCGGCGTGGCGGGCGTGGCCACCGCGGCCCTCGTCACCACCGACCTCGTCCTGAACTTCGCCGAGTAGGCGGGACGGCGCGCCGTCGGCGGCGGCCGGTTCCCGGGGCACGTCAGGGCTCGGCGAATCGCCTCTTGCGGTGCTCTGGCAGACGGGTCCATCCTCGGGCCTCGCGGGCCCTCTGGCCCGCGTTTTCACGGGCTGTGGGTTTTCCCTTCCACGGCGTCCTCGCCTCGACAGCAGGCTCGCAACCGTCATCACCCGCCCCGGGCGGGTGACGTCATTCCTGGAGCAGATTCCCATGGCCGATAACGTCCCCATGACCTCCGCCGGCCACGCCGCGCTCAAGGAGAAGCTCCGGCTGATGAAGACCGTCGAGCGCCCAAAGGCCATCAAGGACCTGGCCGAGGCCCGCTCCCACGGCGACCTCAGCGAAAACGCCGAGTACGACGCCGCGCGCGACAAGGCCGGCTTCCTCGAGGCCCAGATCGCCGCCTTTGAGGCCCGCCTCTCGCGCGCCCAGGTCATCGACACCAGCAAGCTCTCGGGCGACAAGGTCGTCTTTGGCGCGACCGTCACCATCGAAGACGCCGACACCGAAGCCAAGCAGACCTGGACCATCGTCGGCGACGACGAAGCCTCGCTCGAAGACAAGAAGATCGGCATCTCGTCGCCCATCGCCCGGGCGCTGCTCGGCAAAAAGGCCAAAGAAGACGTCGAGATTCGCACCCCGAAGGGCGTCAAGAACGCCGTCGTCTTGAAGGTCGAGTTCCGCTGAGCCCCTGCCGCTCAAGGTCGGCAGAAGCAGTTTGCGTGGCCAGGCGAATCTCGGAGAGAGTGCGCCCATGCAACAGCTCCCGCTCGAGGGGGACCTCCTCCCCCGCGTCGTGCAGGCCCTCGGCCAGTCACCGCTCTTTGCCCAGCTCACGCCCGAGGTGCTCGGGCAGGTGTCGCAGCGCGCGACCCTGTTCACCGTCGACGTCGGCGACGTGATCATGGAGCAGGGGTCGGCGTCCGACTCCTTCTACGTCGTCCTCGCCGGCGAGATCGCCGTCTACGTCCGCAACAGCGACAACCAGAGCAACGCCGGTGACCTCGTCGAGCTGGCGCGCCTGAGCCCGCCCGAGAGCGTGGGCGAGATGGGCCTGCTGACCGGCGCGCCGCGCTCGGCCACCGTCGTCGCCGCCGGCCGCGCGTTGCTGCTGAAGTTCGAGCAGCAGGCCTTCCAGGTCATGTACGAGCGCATCCCGGGCTTCGGCTTCGGCATCAGCAAGGCCTTGGCGGGTCGGCTGGCGACGTCGACGCGGCAGATCCCGATGCCCGCGCTCGACGACGAAGCGCAGCTCGACCCCGAGGTGTTCTCGCTGTTGCCGCTCGACTTCATCAGCCGCCACCGCGCGCTGCCGGTGAAGCAGGTCGGCAACACGCTGCTGCTCGGCTTCGTCGACGACGCCAGCAGCAAGGTGCTGCAGATGGCCCGCGAGCTGCTGCCCGGCATGGACCTGCGCCCGCAGCGCATCACCGGCGCGCTGTTCGAGCGCGCGATGTCGCGCGTCGCCGGCGTCACCGGCTGGAGCGCCGACCCGCTGAGGGAGACGACCTCGTCGTCGACGATGCCGCCGGCGCGGTCGTCGCCGCGGCTCGACGCGTTGTTGCGCCGCCTGGTGGCCGAAGGCGGCAGCGACCTGCACATTTCGGGCGGGCAGAAGCCCCGCTGGCGCATCGACGGCGAGATGCTCGAGATCGGCGACACGCACCCGCTCGGCCCCGACGAGGTCTACGCGCTGCTCGAGCCGGTCATGGAAGACCGCAGCAAGCAGCACTTCGCCGACGACAACGACGCCGACTTCGCCTACGCCATCGCCGGCGTGGCCCGCTTCCGCGTGAATCTCTTTCGCGACAAGGGCGGCGCGTCGTCGGTGATGCGCGTGATTCCCGCAAAGGTGCTGACCTTCGAGCAGCTCAACCTGCCGCCGGTCTGCCAACGCTTGAGCGAGCTGCCCAAGGGGCTCGTGCTCGTCACCGGGCCCACCGGCTCGGGCAAGTCGACGACGCTGGCGGCGATGATCGACTTCATCAACAAGAGCCGCACCGACCACATCATCACCCTCGAAGACCCCATCGAGTTCGTGCACCAGTCGCTCAAGTGCCTGATCAACCAGCGCGAGATTGGGCCGCACACCAAGAGCTTCCACCGTGCACTGAAGTCGGCGCTTCGCGAAGATCCTGATATTGTTCTTGTGGGCGAAATGCGCGACCTCGAGACGGTGAGCCTCGCGCTCGAGACCGCCAACACCGGTCACCTCGTCTTTGGCACCCTGCACACCGCCACGGCCATCTCGACGATCGACCGCATCATCGACCTGTTCCCGTCAGACCAGCAGAACCAGGTGCGCTCGGTGCTTGCTGATACACTGAAAGGTGTCGTCGCGCAGACCCTCTGCCGAAAGATTGGCGGCGGACGCTGTGCTGCATTGGAAACCCTGGTCGTCAGCTATGCCGTCGCCAACCTGATTCGCGAAGGCAAGACCCACCAGATCGCGTCGGCCATGACCACGGGCAAGGCCCAGGGCAACCTCATGCTGAACGAGGCCCTGGCCGGCCTCGTGAACGAAGGCCGCGTCGACTACCACGAGGCCCACGCCAACGCCGTCGACAAGGCCGACCTCGCCAAGCGCTGCAACCGGCCGCCGCCCGGCGAAGAGCGTCAGCGTTCGACCAACGACCAGATGATGCAGGGCGGGATGACCCCGGGCTCCGGCAGCGATGCGCGACGGCCCCTCAACACGCAGCAGCGGGGCGGCGCATGACGCCGACGATGACGAAGGCCGCGACGACGACAACGACAACGACGACGACGACAACGACGACCATGGCTTTTCCGGGAGATGCGATGCGCGCGATGATGGTTCTGGCGGTGGTTCTCGGCACGCTGCTCTCGGGCTGCGCCTACAACGCGCTGGGGCGCGGACCCGGCGATCTCGATCTGCAGAACGACGGCACCGACGACGCCCAGAGCGACATCCTGCGCAAGTACGAGGTCGTCTACGACCGCGGCCTCATCCGCCGCCCCGGCGCCGACCCCGCCGCCGTCGCCGCCGACATCCACGTCGCCCGCGTCGACGACGTCTCGTCACCGGCCTGGTCCGACGACACGTTCAACTACCTGTCGAGCTCCGACGTCGCCGCCGAGATCATGGAAGACCCCGCCGTCGGCTTCGACCAGTTCGCGCACTCCGGCACCGGCGAGATCGTCATCATCGGCACCGGCCTCGGCAGCGGCATCGTCGCCGGCGCCATCACGTGGTTCCTGCCCACCACCGTCGTCGACGGCATCTCGCCCACCGAGCAGCTTGAGCTCTACTACGCCGTCAGCGGTGGCTTCGCCGCCGGCCTGACCCTCGGCGTCATCGTGGCCTCGGCCTACACGTACATCGTGCGCGCGGTGTCGACGCCGTTCGCGACGTCGGCCTACCGCAAGGCCGCGCGCGGCTGCAACGCCG
>JBKJNL010000402.1:0-3682 GCA_046593615.1 Myxococcota bacterium
TTCGGATCGGGCGAGAGCGCCGAGAGCTCCAACCGCAACTTGCCGTCGTCGTCGGCGGCGGCGGCGTCGCAGCCGCCGTTTTCGCCGATGGGCATGGCCCCCGGCAACGGCGCCAGCGCTTCGTCAGGCAGCGCTTCGTCGGGCAGCTCTGCGGCAGCCCCCGGCGGCGGTGGCCTCGCGGGCCTGTTCGACGAAGGTCCCGACCCCCTCGCGGCCTTTCGGGTGCCCGCGCCCAAGCCCCAGCCTGCGCCCCCACCGCAGCCGGCCCCCCCACCTCCGGCGCAGAGCTACGACGACAGCGCCGGCGACAGCGCCATGCAGCCCGAGGCCACGGTGATGTTCCAGGTGCCCGAGTCGCTGCTCGCGGCCTCGGCTGCCGAGGCCCAGAAAAAGGCGCCGCCGGCACCCGCCGCTCCGCAGATCTACGACGACAACCGCACTGTGGTCGCCTCGGTGCCGCAAGAGCTGCTGGCCCAGGTCGCGCCCAAAAACGACATCGATGCTTCTGACGAGACCCACTACAAAGAGGTCTACGAGAAGTTCGTTCAGACCCGCATCGAATGCGGCGAAGACACCTCCGACCTCAGCTATGAGCGCTTCGTCGCCAAGCTGCTGAAGAACCGCCAGCAGATCGTCGACAAGCACAAGGCCAGGTCGGTGCGCTTCCAGGTGTACGTGAAGGACGGCAAGGCCGCCCTGCGCGCCCTCCCCGTCCGCGACTGAGCCGCGGTCCAGCTTCGATGCGCCTCCGCGGAGCCGCCGTCGCTCTGGCCGCATGGGTCGTCGCCCACACCGGCGCCGTCTTCGTCGTCGGTGTCGTCGGCGTCGGCGTCGGGGGTGTCTTTTCAGGCTGCGATTTCGCAGCCGCCGCCTGCTGCCAGAGCGACGCCGACTGCGTCGACGGCGCGGCTTGCGTCGGGAGCGCCTGTGCCCTGCACTGCGACACCACGGCCCAATGCGACGAGGGCCAGACGTGTCAGCGGGCGCCCGACAACCAGGCCGACGACCAGTCCTTCGGCGGTGACTTCGGGGTCTGCCGCGACGTCGACAGCGGCGCCGCGTCCCGCGACCGCTGCGCAGGATCAGAGGGCTAGGTGGGCGCCCCGACGCCGCTGCCGAAGCCAGGATCGACGGCCGCGCGCGCCCTGTGGGACCGCCTGCGCGTGGCCCTCGACCTGCCGCGCACCGTCGTCGTGGTCGAAGGCGCCCTCGATCGCAAGACGCTCGACGACGTGCTGCAAAAGGCGACCCGGGGCGGCCTCGGCCGGGTGGGCTCGTTGTCGCGTGCCGAGGTGGTGGGCCGGCTGACGGACCTGTTCCACGGGCACGAAGAGACGGCCACGGCGCTGATGAAGGAGCTCGACAAGAGCTGCCACAAAGAGCGCCACATCGTCGCCAGCATCGAAGAGAGCGCCCTCACCGAGCGCCTGCAGAGCTACCGGGCCCTCGACTTCCGCCGCGAGCGCGCCCGCCTGGTGTGGGCCCTGTTGCGCGACGGCCGCGACGCCCACTTCGCCGCCGCCAGCCGCATCCTCGACGAGGCTTTTGCCCAGCTCGCGGCCAAAGACGAAGCCGACGCCGCCCTCGCCGCCCTCGAAGCCAACGCCGACGTCGCAGCGGGCCTTGACGCAGGCGTCGTCGCGGCCAGCGTCGCGGCCAGCGATGCGGCGGCTGTCGTCGACGTCGCCGCTCCCGCGTCCCCTGGGGGACACCCCCCGACCCCCGCGCTGGCCGTCTTGCGCCAGCGGATGAGCGGCTACGAGCAGGCCATCCAGGAGCAGCAAAAAGCGCTGCAGCAGGAGGTCGTCTCCAAAGCCCACGTCGAGCGCGAGCGCGCCGAGCTCGTGGCCCGCCTCGGCGCGCGCGAGAATGCCCTGCGACAAGAAGAGCAGCGCTTTCGCATCGTCACCGCCGAGCTGCACAAGTCCCGCGAGCAACTGCAACGCACCGAGAGTGAGCTGCAAGAGCGCAGCGACGGCACCCACCAGGCCGTCGTCGACGAAAACGCCCGGCTCAAGGAGCGCCTGCGGGCCCTCGAGCGCGCCGCCGAGCGCGCCGCCCGCGTCGTCGACCTCGAAGAGCAGCTCGGCGTGCAGCAGGCGCAGCAGGCGCAGCAGCAGCAGCAACACGCCCGCGTCACCGCCGAGCTCGACGAGCAGCTGCGGCTGCTGCAGGCCCGCGAACGCGGCGCCCTGCACCGGGTCGAAGAGCTGCGCGAGCAGCTGCGCGAGGCCCGGCAGCAGCTGGCGCGCCCCGATCGCGGGCCGCCGACGACCGAGCCGACGGGCAAGCGCGTCGGCATCTTTGTCGACGACGCCAACCTCTCGGCCTCGGCCCGCCGCGATCTCGGCAGCAAGCTCGATCACCGCGAGCTGTTGCGATCCCTGATCGACGGCCGCGAAAAGGTCGTCGCCATCGCCTATGTCGTCGACAGCCCCGACACCCCGCGGGCCCGCCACGAGGCCTTTGTGCGCTCGCTGCGCGAACAGGGTTGGGAGGTCCGCGAAAAGCGCGCCCGCGTGCGCCACGACGGCTCGCGCAAAGCCGACTGGGACATGGGCATCGCCATGGAGATCCTCGACGCTGTCGATGACGTCGACGTCGTGGTCATCGGCTCCGGCGACGGCGACTTCGTCCCTCTCGTGAAGCGCCTCAAGCGGTTGCACAAGCGCGTCGAGGTGGCCGCGTTCCGGGCCTCCACCGACGAAGCCCTCATTGCCGCCGCCGACGCCTACACCGGCCTCGACGGCCGCTTCCGGTTGGCCTGATGACGACGACAAAGACGACGACCTATGCGCTGCGCTGCTTTGCCCGTTGTTCGGGCGACGCGGCCGCAGATGAGCGCTTCGACCTGTTCACGCCGCTGTTCTCATGCCCGCGCTGCGGCGGCCTGCTCGACGTCGATGCCGACCTCGACGCGGTGTCGGCCGAGCCCCAGGGAGCCCGCAAACGGCGCGGCGTGTGGGGCTTCAAGAATTGGATCGCCCCCGACCTCGACGACGACGACATCGTCACCCTCGGCGAGGGCGACGGATCGCTGGTGCCGCTGCTGCGTGGCGCTGGCGACGCGCGCGGCGCGGGTGACACGTCGTTCGTCTACGACTGCGGGCGGCAGCCGACGGGCTCGTTCAAAGACCTCGGCATGACGGTGCTCGTCAGCTTTGCCCAGGCCATGCGGCGCCGCGGCAAGCCCGTCGAGGTGTTGTTGTGCGCCTCGACCGGCGACACGTCGGCGGCGTTGGCGGCCTATGGCGCGCGCGCCGGCATTCCCGTCGCTGTGCTCGTGCCGCGCGGCAAGGTCAGCGATGTGCAACTCGTGCAACCGCAGGCCCACGGCGCCCGCGTCGTGCAGATCGACGGTGACTTCGACGCGTGCATGCGCGTGGTGCAAGAGCTCTCGCAGCGCCCCGGCGTGTACCTGGCAAATTCCAAAAACCCGTTGCGGCTGTTGGGGCAGTCCACGGTCGCCTTTGACGTCGTCGATCAGATGCAGGCCCTCGGCCGCGCTGCGCCGGATTTCGTGCTCGTGCCCAGCGGCAACCTCGGCAACATCTCGGCGTTGTTCAAAGGCTTCACACTGCTCTTGCACAAAGGCCGCATCAAAAAGATGCCCCGCCTCGTCGCCTGCCAGGTCGACGCCGCGAACCCGCTGTTCCAGAGCTTTCAGCACCTGAACGGCGCG
>JBKJNL010000777.1:0-9833 GCA_046593615.1 Myxococcota bacterium
CTGGTTGATCCTCGGCGAAGGCTTTCAGAACAACCACCACCACGCGCCGGCGTCGGCGCGCTTCTCGTGGGCGCGCAACGAGATCGACCTCGGCTACGGCGCCTGCCGGGTGCTTGAAGCGGTGGGCGTGCTGTCGATTCAGCAGGCGAGCCTCTTGCCGCGCCAAAGGCGATCGGCGGACCTGTTCGACTTCGGCGACCTCGGCCTCGACGACAACTTCGCCGTCACCGATCGCGAGCGGGCCTCGGCGGCCTGACGCGCACTGACGCGTGCACTGACGCGCGCACTGACGCGCGCACCGTCTGAGTGCCGCCAGCGTCGTCGCCGATCAGGCCGGTCGTCGTGATCGTGCTACCGACCGGCCTGCGCGCCGGTTGCTGGTCGGCGCCGACGCTGGAGCGAGGCAGACATGGCGACCAAGAGCGCGACAAAGAAGCCAACGCCGCTGGCGCCGACGAAGAAGAAGAAAAAATCGTCGACGCGCTTGAGCAGCGCCGACCGTCGGGCCCAGCTCATCGCCACGGCCTGCACGGTGTTTGCGCGCCGCGGCTACGAGGCGGCGTCGATGGAGGAGGTCGCCCGTGAAGCCGGCGTGACCAAGCCCATCGTCTACGACCACTTCGGCGGCAAAGAGGGCCTCTACGCCGTCGTCCTCGATCGCGAGATCCGCGACGTGGTCGCGCGCGTCGAAGCCGGCGTCGCCGAGGGCGGCCCGCGCGATCGCTTCGCCGGCGCCGTCGTCGCCTACCTCACCTACGTCACCGAGCGCCCTGACGGCTTTCGCATCCTCGCGGCCGACGGACCGGGACGAAACGGCGTCTCGCAGGTCGTCGACACCGTGAGCGGCCGCGTCGGCGAGGTCTTTGCCGCCGAGCTCAAGCGGCTGCGCCTCGACCCGAAGCTCTCGGGCCTCTACGCCAACGCCCTCATCGGCATGGTGACGCAGGTCGGTCGCTGGCGCTTCGACAACGAAAGCATGCCGCTCGACGACGTCGCGAAGCACGTGATCGCGCTCGGCTGGATGGGCCTGCGTCACCTCCCCAAGGTGCCGAAGCTCTGACCAGCGAGAGCTTGCCCGGCGCTTGCCGCTTCGGGTTGTCTGGGGGACACCTCGTTTCCCCCGGGCCACGCCGGGTACCCGCTCAGGAGGACGACGATGGCCGACAGCAAAAAGGCGCGCGAGCCCGTCAAGGACGGCGTCAAAGACGAGGTGCCGAGCTTTGAAGCCGCCCTGCAGAACCTCGAGCTCGTCGTCGTGCGCCTCGAGAAGGGTGAGCTCTCGCTCGAAGAGAGCCTGACCGCCTACGAAGACGGCGTTCGCCTGGTGCACGCCGCCCGCTCACGCCTCGACGGCATGCAATCGCGCCTCGAGCAGCTGCTGCACGACGGCAAGACCGCGCCCCTGGTTCCGTCGTCATCGTCGTCGTCGTCAGCAGCGTCGTCGTCGTCGTCAGCAGCGTCGTCGTCGTCGGGCAAGACCGAGCGCGCCCCGCGCTCCCGCGCCGACGAGATCGAGAGCACCGAGTGACCGCGTCCCCCCCATCTCCCGCCCGCGCGAACCTCGCAGCGAATCTCCCGGCCGAGCTCCCCAGCGAGGTCGACGGTTGGCGTGCGCTCATCGAACAGGCCCTGCAGGGCGTGATCGACAAGCACGCCGATCTCGACGGCACGCGCCCGCCGGCCCGCTTGAGCGCGGCCATGGGCCACGCCCTGCTCGGTGGGGGCAAGCGCTTGCGCCCGCTGGTGTGCCTGAGCGTCTGCCAGGCCACCGGCGGCAACGCCGACGACGCCATGCCCGCGGCCATCGCCCTCGAGCTGGTGCACACCTACTCGCTGGTGCACGACGATCTGCCGGCCCTCGACGACGACGAGCTGCGCCGCGGCCGGCCCACCGTGCACAAGGCCTGGGACGAAGCCACCGCCGTCCTCGCCGGCGACGGACTGCTCACCGACGCGTTCGCCATCCTCGCCGGCGCCTACCACCACGCCGCCAAACAGATCTCCGAGCTGGCCCGCGCCGCCGGCAGCGCCGGCATGGTCGGCGGCCAGCACGACGACCTCCGCAACGAGGGGCTGCGCCCCGACGGGCAAAAGCCCGCCCCATCGTCGTCGTCGTCGTCGTCGTCGTCGTCAGCGTCGGGCTCGTCGGGCTCGCCCGTTGACCTGTCGCTCGAAGCCGCGCTGCGCGAGGTGCACCGCAGAAAGACCGGGCGCTTGTTCGGCGCCGCCGCCGCCCTCGGCGCGCTCTCGGCCAACCGCCAGGACGCCGTCGACCAGGCCCGCCGCTACGGCCACCTGCTGGGCTTCGCCTTTCAGGTGCAAGACGACGTGCTCGACGTCGAAGGCGACGTCGAAAAGGGCGGCAAGACCCGCGGCCGCGACGTCAAGCACGACAAGCTGACCTACGTGCGCGCCCGCGGCCTCGACGGAGCCAAGCAGCTGGCGCGCGAAGCCGGCGAAGAAGCCGTGGCCGCCGCCGTCGTCGTCGGCGCCCGCACCGGCCGTGATCCGGCGCTGTTGATTCGCCTGGCCCGCTTCGCCGCCTCGCGGACCCACTGATGGTCGCTGCCGCAGCAGCCGCGCTGGCGCTGCTGGTGGCCGGCCACAACGCCAGCCAGGGCAAGAGCGCGTTCGTCGTCGCCGCCGACGGCCACGTCGACATCACGGTGCACCTGCTGGAGCTCGATCTCCCCGAGCTGTGCGACGTCGACTTCGGCGTCACCGCGCAGAAGCGGCCGGCGATGGAGGCCCGGCTCGAGAGCTGCGTGGCCGAAGGGTTTCCGCGCTGGCTGCGGCTGCGCCTGGGTGACGAGAGCTGCCCGATCAGCGCCGGCCGGGCCCGGCACGGACAGGGCCTCGACATCGTGCTCGAAGCCTTTGCCACCTGCCCCGGTGAGCCCGCCGGCCGCACGCTGACCCTCGACTGGGGCCTGTTCGCGTCGTCGTCGCTCGACCACCAGTCGACGGCGACGGTGACGCTGCCCGGCGCCGGCAAGACGACGATGGCGCTGCTGTCGAAGCGCAAGAACAAGCTCACGATCGACGTGCCGACCCACCGGGCCGAGGTCGCCGCCGCCGTCTTCGCCGGCGTGGCCTTTGTCGTCGTCGTCGTCGGCCTGCTGCTGGTGCGTCGCCGGGGTCACCGCCGCGGCCGCCGGCCCCGGGTTGACCCGACCCCCTGAGCGACGACGGCGGCACGACACCGCCCCGCTGTGTGGCTCAGAACAAGCGGGGCTCGCGAGCAGCCGCCAACACCGCCCGCACCGCCGTCGACGTGCCGACGGTGGCGATGTCGGCCGCCGAGAACCAACCGCCCTGCGCCCCCGTCGGCGCTGTGGGCGCGACGTCGCCGGCGCAGTGGACGACGGCGACCTCGAAGCGCAGCTCGCGGTGCGTCAGCGTCCGCTCGACGACGATGGGCGCGGCGAACGACTTCGGCGCGGCGACGGCCCGCTCGGCGAGCGCCTCTCGCCAGCCCTGCGAGACGGCGTCGTCGTGCTCGTCGACGACGACGACGCCGGGGGGCTCCCACAAGCCGCCGAACAAGCCGCTGCTCTCGCGCCGCTCGAGCCAGACGCGGTCGCCGCGGTCGACGACGACGACGACGGCGACGCGCAGGTGCTTGCGCGCCTGCTTCTTGCCCTTGACCGGCAGCACCTCGGCCCGCGCGCGCCCCCCGCTGCCAAACGCCCGGCACGACGACGACCACGGACAGCTGCCGCACGACGGCGACTTCGGCGTGCACACCAGCGCGCCGAGCTCCATCAACCCTTCGTTGACGATGGCGGATGAGGCGTGGGCGTCGACGAGCGCCTGGGCCAGGCCCGTGAAACGAAGCTTGCCCCGGGGCGTGTCGATGGGCGTGTCGTCGTCGCACAGCCGCGACAGCACGCGCGCGACGTTGCCGTCGAGCACGGCCACGCGCTCGCCAAAGGCCAGCGAGGCCACGGCGGCGGCGGTGTAGGCGCCGATGCCGGGCAGCGACCGCAGACCCTCTGACGTCGTCGGGAAGCGCCCGCCATGAAGCTCTGCGACGGCCTGCGCGGCTCTGTGCAGGTTGCGGCCGCGGGCGTAGTAGCCGAGCCCCGACCACAGCGAGAGCACCTCGTCCTGCGACGCCGCCGCGAGGTCGGTGACGGCGGGGAAGCGGGCCACGAAGCGGTTGAAGTAGTCGACGACGACCGAGACCCGGGTCTGCTGCAGCATCACTTCCGACAACCACACCCGGTACGGCGAGCGACCCGCTGGCGCGCCCTGCGCGAGCCTGGGACCGCCGTCGGTGTCGACGTCTGTGTCTGTGTCTGTGTCTGCGTCGATGACGCGCCAGGGCAGGTCGCGGCGGTGGCGGGCGAACCAGGCCGCCAGCTCGGCCGCCAACGTCGTCGCCGGCAGGGGCAGAGGCAGGGGTGGGGGCAGGGCCGCGCGGGGCAGGCCGGCACGCGTGCCCCCGGTCCCCGCAAGCGATGTCTCCGTCGGCGACGGCGCCTCGGGCTCCTGGGCTTTCATCCGGGCGTGGTATCGACCAGACGATGGCAGCGGACAAGGCTTCGGGGACGCGACGGGTCGAGCAGACCTTGCAAGCGCTCGACGATCTCGCCGAGCGCCTGCGGGGCATCGAGGCGCTCAAAGAGACCGTCGCCGCCCTCGTCGTCGAGAACACCCGCTTGCAGCAAGACAATGTGCGGCTGGCGCGGGCCCTCACGGAGGGCAAGACCGCCGACGGCTACGACGTGCGCGAGACCTTGCAGACGGCGCAAGAAAAGGCCCGACTCTTCCAGCAGCAGACCACGGACCTGCTCGAGGTGCAGACCGACCTCGAGGGCCGGCTGCTCGAGTTCGAAGAGCTCAACTCGTCGATGATGAGCATGTACGTCAGCTCGTTTCAGCTGCACGCCACCCTCGACCTTTCAGAGGTCGTGCGGGTCATCGAAGAGATCCTCGTCAACTTCATCGGCGCCCGCGGCTACGCGATCCTGCTCACCGACGACGACGGCAGCTTCCGCGTGGCGACGGAAAACGGTCTCGAGGGCCGCCTGCCGACCGCCGGCATCCGCGCCCGCGGCGTCCTCGCCGAAGTGCTCGGCAGCCAGAGCGCCTACGTGCACACGTCGTCACGCCCGGCCCGCGAGGGCATCCTCGCGGCGGTGCCGCTGCTCATGGGCCGCACGGTGGTCGGCGCGCTGCTGGTGTTTTCGTTGCTGGCGCAAAAAGAGCGCTTCTTGAAAAACGACGTCGAGCTGTTCTCGCTGCTCGGCGGCCACGCGGCCTCGGCGGTCGTCTCGGCCAAGCTCTACGCCCGCGCCGATCGCAAGGTAAAGACGCTGCAGGCCATGCTCACGCTGCTCGAAGAGCCCGAAGAAGCCGACGCCTGATCGTGTTCTGGGTCTGAAGGGCGCGCGCCCTTCGCCGTCGACGGCTGCCTGTCTCCGGGCGCCTATTTCCGGGCGATGAGCTCGTCGGTGCGGCGCAGGCGGCGCGACAGCTCACGGGCGATGTTCATCACCAGCAACATCGCGCACTTCTGATCCTTGCAATACCGCTCGTGGATCGATGAGTAGGTCCAGACCCAGAGGTCGCTGTCTTCGAGGGCGCGCACGGTGGCCGACCGGGGCTGCATGTCGATGAAGCTCATCTCGCCGAAGCAGTCACCCGGCTCGATGGGGCTCAGGTGCACTTCGCCGTCGCGGCCCTGCGCCGGGATGCCGGGAGCGCTCTGGCCGGCACAGCGCTTGACGACGTCGAGGCGGCCGTGGGTGAGGACGTAGAGGGAACGCGCAGCCTCGCCCTCCTCGAAGACGACCTTGCCGGCGTCGACGTGGATCAACTCGGCTCGCTCGGCGAAGCGCTGCAATGCCTCGGCGGGGAGCCCGCCGAACAAAGGAAGCACGCCGAGGTCATCGCTCGTCGGACGCTGCATGAGGGCGGTATAGCGTCTCCTCATGCGGGCAGTCATGTCGGAAGAACTGCGACACGAGCGCCGGAGCCTGCGTCTGGTGTGCTGTTGCGAGGACTGCGAGCACTTCGTCGACGACGCGGTCGCAGCCGCCGGCGCCCGGGCCGCAGCGCTCGTTGCCATCGGCGCCGCCGACGACCGCGCCCGCTGCGATCTCCTCTATCCCACCACGCCCCACAGGCAGGCCACCTGGGACGCGACGCCCGACGGCGACGGCATCTCGTTCTGCAAGATGTTCGAAGCAAAATAAGCGGCGGCGCGACCTGCGCTGGCGTCGACGCGATCGCAGAGTCGCTCGCGCACTGAACTCTGAGTTTGACAGCGCGACGATGCCGGTGGCAGAAGCCGGCCGACTCAAGTCCGAGGGCCGCCATGAGCAAGTTGGGAAAGAAGTTCACCTGCTGGTCGTGTGCGACGAAGTTCTACGACCTGAACAAGCCGTCGGCGAAGTGCCCCAAGTGCGGGTCCAACCCCGAAGACGATCCGAAGAAAGACCAGCCCGCGGCGGCGCCGACCAACTACGGCGACGACTACGGTGACGAGATCGACGAGCAGCTCGAGACGCCGGCGGCGGCTGGCGAAGCCGACGAAGACGAAGACGAGCCCGATGACGCCGCGGCGGCCACGCCCGGCGCCGACGACGACTACTGAGCTCGGTCACTGACCACCGACGATCGGCGCTGTCGGGCCGCTCGCGCGGTTCGTTCTGGCTCGCGTCTGGTTGCGGCCTGGTCCACCCCGACACCTCGGGATGGACCCGGCCGCTTCGCTTTTCAGGGTTGAGCGTCAGCGTCAGCGCCGATCGGCCGGCGGTCAGCGGACCAGCAGCAGCACGCCGACGACGACGATGACGTAGCCGATGACGTCAAAGACGACGCCGGCGCTGGCCATCTCCCGGATCCGCACCGCACCCGTCGCGTAGGCCATCGCGTTCGGGGCCGTGCTGATGGGCATCATGAAGCCGAAGCTGGCGCCGAGCGTGGCTCCCATCACCGCCAACACCGGCGACACGCCCGCGGCCTGGGCCAGGCCGATGGCCAGGGGGATCACCAGCGTCGCCGAGGCGGTGTTGCTGGCCAGCTCCGACAGCACGAGGGCCACAACGGTCACCAGGGCGACGATGGCCCACGGAGCGTGCGCGCCCGAGGCCTCGAGCAGCGCCGTGCCCCAGACGGTCGCCAGGCCGCTCTTGTTGGCCAGGTCGCCGAGCAAGATGCCGCCGCCGAACAAGATCACCGTTCCCCAGTCGATCTTCGTCGCCTGCTCCCACGACAGCGCGCGCAGCGTTGGCTCGCCGCGCCGGTGGATCGGCCACACGAACAGCAGGCCGGCGGCGACGATGGCGACGACCTCTTCGCCGAGCCGCAGCTTGACGGCCTTGATGAACGACACGCCGAACAGCTCGAGCAGTCCGGGCACGATCCACAGCGTCACCGCCAACGAAAACGCCGTCGCCGACGCCACCTCGCCGCGCGACCACGGCCGCGTCGGCCTGCCTGTCGAAGAAGAGGAGAGGCCCGCGGGCAGCGGCTGGCCGGGGCGCAGGCCGAAGCGCGCGCTCAACACGGCGATCATGGCCAGCAACATCACGGCGCCGATGGGCAGGCCGACGGCCATCCAGCCGGCAAAGGTGACGGATGCGCCGACGTCGTCGAGGGCCCGCATGCCGATCAAATTCGGCGGCGTTCCGACCGGCGTGCACAGCCCGCCCATCGAGGCGCCCCAGGCCACGCCCAGCACCAGCGCTGCGCGAAACGGCTTGTCGACATCGGGCGACCGGCGGGGCGCCATGGCCAGGACGATGGGCAGCACCACCGCGGTGGCCGCGGCGTTGGAGATCCACATCGACATCAAAAACGCCGCCGTCGACGTCGCTGCCAGCGCCGACAGCCGTCCGTTGGCCTTTTGCGCCAGCGCCGCCGCGAGCCGCTCGCCGAGGCCGTGCAGGCGCATGGCCTCGGCGATCATGAAGCTGCCGACGAACAAGAACAGGATCGGGTTGCCGAGCGCGGCAAAGGCCTCTTTCACGCTGCAGGCGCCGGCCAGCGGCGCCGCGGCGATGACGACGAGGGCGGTGGACGCGGGGTGGATGGCCTCGCTGATCCACATGACGCCGGCAAAGACGAACAAGCCGCAGACGATGCCCTGGGCTTCATGGCCGGGGGCGCCGACCAGCGACGCCGCCAAGAACGCGCCGACCACCGCCAGCGCCGGCCACAAGAGGCTGCGCAACGGCGAATGCAGCGGCGCGAGCAGCGTCGGTGGTGTCGCCTGGTCCGACGACGGCGCCGACAGCGGGCCAGGCGACGACGTCGTCGACGACGGGGGGTTCTCGGCATCCATGGGCGCGCAGGGTTGCACCAAAGGCGACGCCGCAGAAAGGTCGCCGCCATGATCCCCGGCCTGCCGAGCCTCACCGCCGAATTCGTCTGCCTGTTTCGCGCCCGCGAGGCCCGCCGCGACCCGTCGACGCGAATCCTCAACGACGACAAAGCCGAAGCGATGCTGTCACCGCCGACGGCCGCGCTGGCCCGCGCCCCCGGTTCCGTCGTCGACGCCGCCTTGAACGGCATGGACCCGGGGTTGCCCACAACCATCGTCTGCCGCCACCGCTTCCTCGACGACCACCTCGTCGCGGCCCTGGCCCAGACCGGCGCTGACCGCGTCGAGCAGGTGATCATCCTCGGCGCCGGCCTCGACGCCCGCGCGCTGCGCTTTCAGGGTGAGCTCGACGGGCGGCCGGTGTTCGAGATCGATTTTCCGGCAACGCTCGCGCGCAAGAAGAAGCAGCTCGAGCCGTTCTTGCCGCTGCCGCACCTCGAGCAGGTGGGCTGCGACTTCGCCGTCGAATCCTTTGTCGATGCCTTGTCGCGCAGCCCGCGCTTCCGCACGGGGGCACGCACCGTGGTGTTGTGGGAGGGCGTGACGATGTACCTCGAGCGCGCCGCCGTGCGCCGCACCCTCGACGACCTCAAGGGGCTGTGCGGCCCGGGCTCGCTGCTCGGGCTCGACTTCTGGTTCCTCGTCGACGGCCGCGACCTGCGCTCGCGGGCGCGCCGCCTGTTGCCGCACGTGCTGGGCTTCGTGGGCGAGCCGGTGCTCTTTCCCCTGCACCCCGACGACGCCGCGCCGTTTTTGCTGAGCGCCGGCTGGTCCGTCGTCGACGCCGCCGATCCCGCCGGCCTCGCGACGCGCTACGTCAAAGACGGCCGGCCGCTGGCGCCGAGCTTCCACGTGCAGTGGGCCCGCTTGACCCCGTGACGTCGTCGGGCCACGACCCGCGCCATGGCCCATCCGAAGATGAAGTTCGTGGCGACGATGGACGGCAAGCAACTCACCGTCGAGGTCCAGAAAGACGACGAGAACCCCGACATCTTTCACATGAGCCTCGACGGCAAGCCCTACGACGTCGACGCCCGCCGCATGCCTTCGCAGATCGTCTCGCTGCTGCTGGACCACAAGTCCTACGACGTCGACCTCGAGCGCCTGGCCAAGAAGAGCGACACTCTCGACGGCCGCGTCCATGTGCGCGTGCGCGGCCGCGTGCTGCGCTTCGAGATGCTCGACGAGCGCCGCCTCAAGATGAAAGAGGCGCAGGGCTTCCGCTTCGACGTCGGCGGCGTCGTCAGCATCGACTCGCCCATGCCGGGCAAGGTCATCAAGATCCTCAAGAAGGATGGTGACGACGTCAAAGAGGGCGAAGGCATCATCGTCATCAAGGCAATGAAGATGGAGAACGAGCTGCGTTCGCCCAAGGCCGGCAAGATTCGCGAGATCAAGGTGAAGGAAGGCGATGCCGTCGAGGCAGGCGCCCGCCTCGCGCGGATCGAATAGGCATCGGCCGCCTACATGTGGTCCTCGACCACGCGGCTGTCTCGAA
>JBKJNL010000481.1:0-7684 GCA_046593615.1 Myxococcota bacterium
CACGGGGTCGGAGCCGCTGCGCGTGCACGGTCCCCTGCTGCTGCACTTCTGGGCCACCTGGTGCGCGCCCTGCCGCGCCGAGCTGCCCGAGCTGCTCGCGCTCGACGACGACCACGACCACGACCAGGACAACATCGACGTCGTCGCCGTCAGCGTCGACGAGAGCTGGCCGCTGTTGCAGGGCTACTTCGCGGCGGGCGTGCCTGCCCAGGTCCGTCGCCTCGCTGCCGCCGACGCCCGCGCCGCTCTCGGCGTTGATGCCTTGCCGGTGACCTTCCTGGTCGACGGCCGCGGCCGCGTCGTCGCCCGCGCCGCGGGCGCGCAGCCCTGGCGCTCAGACCAGACCCACGCCCGGCTGAAGTCGCTCCTCGAGCAACGCCTGCAGCCGTGACGTCAACGCGCCATGATCCACCCATGAAGCGCATCGAGGTCTTCTTCTTTGCCGGCTGCCCCGGCTACCCGCCGACGCTGGCCGCCGCCGAAGCCGCCGCCCGCGCCGGCGACGACGTCACCGTCGCCTCCGTCGAGGTCGGCCCCGACGACGTCGAGCGCCTGCGCTTCATCGGCTCGCCGTCGGTGCGGGTCGACGACGTCGACGTCGAAGAGGGCGCGCGCGATCGCCGCGACTACGGCATGCAGTGCCGCGTCTACGCCATCGACGGCAAGCTGCAGAAGCACCCGCCGGTCTCGTGGATCGCGGCCGCGCTCGCCGGCACAGCACCCCCCTGAGAAGAAAGCAGCCCCACACAGGTGGACCAAACGGAGTCCCCGCCGGATAACGCCGACGGGCCCAAACGGCCCGGAGCAGCAGGCCCGGTGCGGGTGTGCGCTGAAACCCGGCGGAGACACCATGGCGCGCGCACGACGGCTCTTCGTTTCGTCCCGGATCGCATCGCTGGCCTGCGTCGTCGGTTGCGTCGTCTGCGTGGTCGTCTGCGTGGTCGGCTGTGGCCCGTCGCGCGAGCGCCGCGGCGACGAGCAGGGGACGCGCGACGACGACGACGGCGACGACGACGGTGGCGCCGACGCTCGGCCGCCCACCATCGTCAAGCAGGCACCCGTCGACGTGCGGGCCCTGGTCAACGGCGCGCCCACCACCGCCGGCGTCGGCGCCCACGACGAAGCCACAGACGTCGTCGCTGCCTGCGCGGCCGCCGGCCTGGTGGCCACCGCCGATCCCCACGTCGGGCGCTTCTTGCGCGGCATCTTTTTCATGATCGCCCAGGGCCAACAGCCGAGCGGCCTGCTCGCCGCCGACATGGCCGAGCGCCTGGGCGTCGGCAGCGTGCTGTCGCACTCGTTCGTCGTGCCCGCCGGCGACCGGAGCGCGCTGGCCGCCGAGATCCAGAAGATCGCCGCTGCGCTGGGGGCCGGCGCCCGGGTCCGCGTCGGCGTCGTTCAGGAGACGATCAACGGACAGAGCGCGGTCTTTGTCGGCTTCGTCCCGGCGCCGATCACGCTGCCGCTGTTTCAGCGCCAGGCGAGCGCCGGCGCCGAGGTCACGCTTGCCGGCACCTGGCACGACGACAAGAGCACCCTCAAGATCTACGTCGACGCCGACGACGGCGGCGCCACCGTCGACGACGTCGTGGTGGGCAACGGCGGCGCTTTTTCGGTGCCGCTGCGCATGCGCAAAGACTCCGGCGTGGTCCGCGTCGACTTCGTCAGCGTCGACGACAACGAGCTCGAGCGCGACGTCTACAGCGCCGCCTTTTACGTCGGCGATGTCCCCGCCCTCGCCGACGGCGTCGACGCCGCCACGCCCGTGACCCCCGCCGGCGTCGTCGATGTCGTCAACCGCTTGCGGGCCTCGCAGAAGCACAACGCGGTGGTCCCGAGCGCGCTGCTCGACGGCGCGCTGTCGCAGAAGAAGAACGGCGACGCGGCCATCCGCGCCCACTTCGCCCGCTCAGGGTTTCTGGTGAGAAACCCCATGACCCAGACGTTTCTCGGCCTGCTGACCCTCGCCGAGCTCGAGCGCATGATGACGACGTCGCCGTGGGTGCGGGCCATGAGCGGCCGGGCCGCCGCCAACCAGCTCGGCGTGGTCGTCAGCGAAGGCAAAGATGGCGCCACCGTCGAGCTTTTCTCCGCCGACGTCAGCGCCAGCATCGACCCCGGCCGCGAAGCGCGGCGCGCCGCCGACGGCGTCAACCGGGCCCGGGCCCGCGCCAAACAGAAGCCCGTCGTCGTCGACGCGGCCGTCGAAGCCAGGCTGCAGGCCCACGTGGCCCGCATCTGCAAAGGCGAAGTGGCCGCCGACGACCAGGGGGCGCTGCAGCTGGCCCTCGACCCGGCCCTGCGCCAGCGACGCTTCAAGGGCTTCGCCACATTCGCCACCGCCGGCGACGACGTCAGCGGCGCCTCCTGGGCCCGCAACTTCAAGGAAGTCACCTCTGCCGACTACAACACGGTGGCCGTCGGCGCCTGCAACGGAGCCCACGCCGCGCTCGGCCAGAAGAACGCCGTCCTCGTCGTCCTGCTGCTCGGCCAACGCTGACTGCTTTCGCTGATTTCTTCGGAGCTTGATCATGCCCGTCGCCTGTTCCGTCCACGCCGACGCGCCGTCCGTCGGGCGCTGTGAGTCCTGCCACCGGCCCACCTGCACCGACTGCATGTCGAGCGCCCACGTGCTCTTGACCTGCACCGCGTGCGCGGCGCTCAAGCGCGGCGCGGCCACCCGACGGCGCAACCTGATGATCATCGCCGTCATCCCGCTGCTCATCGGCGTCGGCGTCGGCGGCTGGCAGCTGGTGTCGATGCTGTCGCCCGAGGCCCAGGCGGCCCGCAAGGTGGCCGAGCGCGCCGTGGTCGAGCAGGCCGCGGCCGCCGCCGAAGCCGACCTGCTGCTGGCCGACCTCAGAAAGGTGCCCTGCTCGCGCCAGGCATTGATCCCCGGGCTCGAGAAGCTGCTGAACGCGAACCGCTCAGAGCTGGTGCTCAGCGAGGTCAAGCGCTTCGAAAAGGACTGTGGCCCGTGGTCGCGGGCCTGGTGGGCCGAGTACGGCGCCTACGAGCAGCGCGGCGAATTCGCGGCCGCTGCCGACGTCGCCAGCAAGCTCATCGCCGACGACCCCGACGACCGCGACTTCTGGTGGTGGCGGGCCCGGGCCCACTTCAACGCCGGCGCGTACGAAAAGGCCGAGCCCGATTTCCGCCGCGTGCGCGAGCTGTGCCCGGAGTGCCTCGCGGGCTGGGCCACCGCCGACACCCTCGAGAAGTTGAACCGCCCCTGCGACGCCATCGCGCCCCTGGTGCAGTCGCTGGTGATGCACCCCGACCTGTCCAACGCAAAGGCCGTTGAGCAGCGCATCGATCGCTTGCGCGCGCTGCCCGCCTGCGCCGCTGTCGAGGGCCAGGGCTCGCTCAAGCTGCCGCTCACGGGCGGCCACGCCTATGCCCGCGGCAGCGTCAACGGCGCCAAGGTCGAATTCGTCGTCGACACCGGCGCGACCTCGGTGGCGGTCAGCGAGTCGATGGCTGTGGCCATGAAGCTCGACGGGCTGCCGGCGCTGGCGATCACGACGAGCACCGCCAACGGCATCGTCAACGCGCGCCAGGTCATCGCCGATCGCATCGAGGTCGGGCACGTTGGTGGCGACGCGGGTGCCGGTGGTGCTGCTGCCCGACCTGGCGGGCCCGGCGCTGCTCGGCATGAGCTTCCTGGGCCGCTTCGACCTCGAGATGTCGTCGGGCACGAGCCTGGAGATTCGCAGCCGCGCGGCCAAGCCGACGACGAAGTAGCCGGCTCAGGGACCGCAGGGCGGCGACACCACCGTCAGGCCATCGGCGCGCGAGACCACGATGCGCTGCTCGTCGACGAGCACATCGATGGGCTCGCCGGTCACAGGCAGCACATCGACGATGGCCGGTGGGCTGAGCGACAGGTCCCACGAGGCGACAGACCAGCCCCGCTCTGGTGCTTCGTCGACGTCGTGGCTGGTGATCAGGGGCCGCGGCCAGCTCACCGCCAGCACGCGCTTGCGCACTGCTCCCGTGATGATGTCCTCGGCAGCGCCGTCGTCGAAGGAGGCGCGCAGCGAGGCTCCGTCGGCGACGTCGTAGATGAGCACGTGCGGCGGCCGGCCACGGAAGTGGGCAAAGGCCAGCACCCAGGCGTCGGCGCTGGCGAAGATGGCGCCGTCGAGCTCGGGCAGCTCGACCGCGATGTCGAGGCAGTGCAGATCGAACAGCGCCGGCGACGCGGCCACGATCTGTGCCTTCCAGGCGCCGCTCGGCAGATCGCTGACGACTCGCGCGGCTTGAGCCGCGAAGACGTGCGCGCCTTGCGCGCGACCTTCCCCGACCTCGGCCGCGCTGCCTGGCGGTTTTGCAAAAAATAACCCCGCGTTTCCGCGGGGTTATCTGGTTGGGGAACTAGGACTCGAACCTAGATAAACGGAATCAGAATCCGTTGTCCTGCCATTAGACGATTCCCCAACACGAGAGCCTGGGGATTCTGATTCCGGCTCCACCCCTACCGAGTCGTCACGCACCCTGTCAACGGGGCCCATGACGACTTCGCCGGTACCAACGGCCGCACGCGCCGCGGCACCAGCGACGGGCCCGGCGATGGGCACGGCGACGGGCCCGGCGATGGGCACGGCGACGCGCACGGCAACCCAGAGCAACCGGGCCGTGTACGACGCGATCTGGCCGCAGCTGTCGGACTTCATCCGCTGGAACCCGGGCGCCCGCCACCGTCGCCGCCACGTGCTCACGTTCCTCGACGGTCTGCGGTTCGAATCGCTGCTCGACGTCGGCTGCGGCAACGCCGAGCTGCTGCGCGTGATCGACGCCCGCTACCCGGGCCGCCGCCTGCTCGGCGTCGACCTCAGCCAGACCGCCGTCGATCAGAACCGCCGCCTGTTCGGCCACATGCAATTCGCCGTCAGCAACGTCGAAGCCGACGAGCTCCCCTGGCCCGCGCCCGACCGACCCGCCGACGTCGTCGTCTGCTGCGAGGTGCTCGAGCACCTCGACCGCCCCGCCGAGGCCCTGGCCCGCATCGCCCGCGCCCTGCCCCGCGGCGGCCACTGCATCGTCACCACGCCGACCGGCAAGGTGCACACGACCGAAAAGCACTTCGGGCACGTGCGCCACCCGCGCCCGCGCGAGCTGGCTCTGCAGGCCGACGGCGCCGGCTTCGACGTCGTCGAGCTCCTGACGTGGGGCTGGCCGGTCTACGCGTTCACCAAGTGGGCGACGAACCTGAAGCCCGACGCAGCGCTCGAGCGCTTCGCCGGCGAACAGCCCTACGGCCTCGTCGAGAAGGGGGTGTCGTGGTCGTTGTGGGCGGCGAACTTTCTGAACCTCGATCGCTTCCCGCTCGGCGTGCAGCTGTTTGCGCTCTTGCAGAAACGCTGACGGAGCGGTCGACGACGCATCAGCGACGCATCAGCGACGACGCAGCCCAGGCACTTGCAACGACGTCGTCGAGACGTTCAACGGTGGCACGATGAAGAAGAAAGCCTGGATCCCCGGTGGCCGCGGCATGCTCGGCCAGCGCCTCGTCAACGACGCCTCGACCCTTGGCGGTCTGAAAGACGCCTGGGACATCGTCGTCACCGGCCGCGATCAGGTCGACGTCACCGACCGCGCCGCGGTGCTGGCCTTTGCCGCCGAAGAGCGTCCGGCGCTGATCATCAACGCCACTGGCTACACCGCCGTCGACAAAGCCGAGAGCGAGCCCGACGTCGCCCGCGCCGGCAACGCCCTGGCCCCCGGCTTCCTCGGCGAGGCCGCGATGCAGGTCGGCGCCCGGGCCCTGCACGTGTCCACCGACTACGTCTTTGACGGCACCGGCGAAAAACCGCTGCGTCCCGACGACAAGACCGGCCCGGTCTCGGCCTACGGCAAGAGCAAGGCCGAGGGCGAAGAGCGCTTCCTCGAGGCCACGCGCGGCGGCGGCCTGGTGGTGCGCACGTCGTGGCTCTACGGGCCGGGCGGCAAGAACTTTGTGACGACCATGCTGAAGCTGATGGCCGAGCGCGAAGAGCTCAAGGTCGTCGGCGACCAGCGCGGACGGCCAACGTCGACGGCGACGCTCTCGCAGCGGCTGTGGGCGTTTTCGACGGCCGACCTGCGCGGCTCGGCGCTGAAGTGCGTCACCCACGTCGCCGACGAAGCCGGCCCCACCGGCATCTCCTGGCACGACTTCGCCGTCGCCATCCAGCAGGGCGCCATCGCCCGCGGCCTGCCGATGAAGTGCCAGCGCGTGCTGTCGATCCCGACGTCGGCCTACCCGACGCCGGCGGTGCGGCCGGCCTGGTCGGTGCTCGATTGCAGCGCGACCGAGGCGGTGACGGGCAAGCTGCCGTCGTGGACCACCATGCTCGACGCCTACCTCGACGAGCTCGGCGCCGCGGTTGGCGTCGGGCCCGACGTTGGGCCCGACGTTGGGCCCGACGTTGGGCCCGTCACCCCTGGTCAAGCTCGAAGCTGATCCGCATGAGCCCGCTCACCGGCGACGTGAGCTCAAGCTTGATGACCGGCCGCAAGCCGCACGACAGCACCGCCTCTTCGACGACGCCGACCTCGAGGGCGTCGAGGAACTGGTAGAGGCCGGTGTATTCGAGCACGCAGCCTCGTGTGCTGCTCTCGACGACGACGGCGCGGCCGTGACTCTGGGAGACGGCATAGGCCTTTGTCGAGGCGCCGATCAGCTTGACGATGTCTCGGCCGAGCACGCCGAACATGACGCGGCCCGTGAGGCTCTGCAGGAAGGTCCGGTAGGTCTGGCGGCCCACCTCACGCAGCCCCTGCGCCAGCTCGAGCTCGGGCCAACCGGCCCGGGCCACGGCGACGGCCAGGCGCATGAAGTCGACGAGCGGCTCGTCTTTGAAGCTCGGGCGGTGCCGCAACAGAGGAGCGTCGACGTCGTCTTGGCCCTGCAGCGACACGCCGCGCGCCTCGGCCAGCTCGATCAGCCCGTTCAGGAACATGCCCTTGATGGTGGCATCGCCTGGCACCCGGGCCAGCGCGGCGGCCGTGCCCGGCTCATGGCGCAACGACGATGATGACGACGACGACATCGACGACGACATGGACATGGATGGATCCGTTTCTCTGCCTGCCACGCGCATCGTTGCTCCTGCGCCCCCGAAGGTGATGGAACGACTCGGCTGATCTGAATCAACCGCTGGTTCGATGCCGGCACGGCAGGTTCGTCTCAGCTGCTCAGCGGCGGCGGCTGACGACGACGTCGGCGAAGCCCCACGAGAACGCGGCGCGGGCGTGCTCGACGGCGACAAAGGCGGGGTCGTCGACGCCATGGACAACGCCGACGACGACGCTGCCCGCGGCCATCCCCCGCAGGCGGGTGGTGACGGCCGCGCGTTGGTCCGGGCTCCAGGTGGCCCACGACAGCCAGACGTGGCTGGCGTCGTCGACGACAGCGTCGCGGGCGTCGCCGACCTCGACGACGGCGCCCACCGCGGCGAGGGCGGCGGCGACGACTTCGACGTGGACGGGCAGGATCTCGACGCCCCGGGCGCCAGCGCCCAGCGACCGGGCCGCCAGCAGCACGTTGCCGCGGCCGCAGCCGAGGTCGACGACAACGGAGCCAACTCGGCACCCGTGACGCGCCAGGATGCCCCGTGCGACGCCGACAAAGGCTTCACCGTAGACCAGGGAGCCTTCGTCGACGCCGCGCTGGCGGGCCACCAGGGACGTTGAGAACGCC
>JBKJNL010000819.1:0-4957 GCA_046593615.1 Myxococcota bacterium
TGCATCTTCAACAGCTGCACGGCGCCGCAGTGCACCAGCAGCGCCGAGTGTTTTCGCGATGAGCGCGAGGTCTGCGAGAGCTTCCAGTGCGTGCTGGCCCCGCCGGTGTGCGAGGTCGAGAGCGACGAGCCCAACAACAACTTCACGCAAGCGGTCGCGCTGCCCGGCGTCGGCAATCCCTATTCCGGATCGCTGTGCCGCGGCGACACCGACTTCATCTCGTTCCCGATCCAGCCGCTCAAGCGCTACACGGTGACGGTCTCCATCGCCACGCAGCAAGCCAACGGCATCACGGCGACGCTGTTCAACTCGACCGGCGGCCAGGAAAACAGCGCCACCTTTGGCTTCACGCAGACGCTGCCGATCCTCGGCGTCAGCGGTCCTGCCGAGAGCGGGCGGTTCTCGATCGCCATCTCGTCGGCCGGCGCCACCGCCGTCGACTCGTGGCGCTACACGGTCACGGTCGCCGAAGCCGTCGCCTCGCCCGAGCCCGATTGCTCCGAGGCCACCCAGGCCGCGCAAGAGCCCAACGACAGCGCGGCCACCGCCATCGACCTCGAAAACGGCACCGTCGTCGAAGGCACGCGCTGCGGCTCGACCGACGTCGACTTCTTTCGCGTCACGGTCCCGGCCCAGAACGGCGTCGAGGTCGTCGTCGACGGCTTCCAGAACGCCGAGGGCAACCTGAACCCGGTGCTGTTGCGCGGACCGGCACCCGGCACCGCGATCCAGTCGCCGACCGGCACCAGCAGCACCGAGACGTTGACGTCGCCAGAAGGGACCACCGAGTACCTGATCAAGGTCGCGCTCGGCTCGACGGTCGGCGCCTTGCCGAGCCAGAGCTACCGCATCGTCGCGCGCGCCGTGCCCCGGCCCGAGGCCTGCGCCGCCGACGTCGGCGAAAACGACGACGCCCGCGCCGACGCCCAGGTCTTGCCGGTGACGACGACCGATGGCCTCGTCAGTGCGTCGCTGCAGGTGCTGCGCTGCAACCCGCAAGACGTCGACCACCTGTCGTTCACGATGCCGGGTCGCCTCGGCGGCACGCTGCGTCTGGTCTCGTCACAGTCGGCGGGCGACCTCAAGCTCGAGCTGTTGAACGCCGCCACCGGCGCCGTCGTGGCCACGCAAAACGGCACGAGCGGCACCGAAGCCATCGACCTGCCACAGCTGTTGACGCCCACCGACTACGTGGTGCGCGTGAGCCTGGCGACGACGGCGTCGGCCAACGCCACGGCGCAGGGCTACACCGTCGAGCTCACGACCTTTGACGCCGGCACGTGCCTCGACAGCGAGCCCACCAGCGACAACACGTTCACCACCGCCCGCTGCATCGGCGAGTTCGCCGACGGTGGCGTCGCCTGCAACGGCGCGCGCCTGCCGCTGCCGCTCGTGTCGACCCTCGAGGCCTGCACCGCCGACGCCGCCGGCGCCGGCTGTGGCCTCAGCTGCGGCAACAACGACCTCGACGCCTACCGCCTCGGCCCGCTCGTCAGCGGACGCACCATCGTCGCCACGCTGCGCTTCGATCCGTCGGAAGGTGACCTGACCCTGCAGGCCGCCAAGCTCAGCGGAACGACGCCGACGCAGCTGGCGTCGGTGCGTGACGCCGACCGCGACGGCGTCATCGAGCTGAGCGTGCTCACCGCCGGCTCGACCAAAGAGCACATGCTGACGGTCAAGCCCGAGGGAACCACCGGCCACGAGGCCCAGCTCTACTCGCTCAGCGTCGCCCTCAGCGGCGCCTGCAGCCCCGACGACAACGACAGCGCCGACATCAACCCCGCCAACGCCACGCAGCTGCGCCAGAAGCCCGCGCTCGGCCAGGTCGACGACGTCGTCGACGCCACCATCTGCGCCAGCGACTCTGCCGACGTCTACGAGATCGTCGCCTTTGACGAAGAGGCGATCACGCTCAAGCTGCAAGGCCCGGTCGGGTCACGCCTGCGGGTCGGCACGCGTCCGGCGGTGCTGACGAACCCGGCGGTGCTCGTCGCCGGTGGCGAGGTCGTCGTCGGCGCCGACGGCACGGCCGAGGTCACCGTGGTGTCGTCGCGCGTGCAGCAGCTCTACTTCACCGTCGACCGCACGACGGGCGCGGCGGTGGGCAGCTACACGCTTGTCGTCGACTACACGCCGACCCCTGCCGCTCCCTGAGGAGTCGTTCGGGATCAGTCAGACACGAAGCGGGGGCTGATTGCCCCCGCTTCGTTTTTCCCGCTTCGTTTTCCCGCTGCGCGTTTTTTTTTCGCTCCGTTGGTGGTCGTCGGCGCGGCGCGCGTCAGGGCTCGAGGCCGTCGGGGGCGACGACCGCCGACCCCGCGTCGCCGGGAACGAGGAGCCCCGGGACAACGCCGCCATCGAGCATGTCGAGCACGTCGACTCCGGCGTCGCCGTCGAGGACGACGCCAGCGTCGACCATGGAGGTTGCCGACACGATGACGCGGCCGCGATCGAGCTCGAGGACCTCGAGGACGAAAGAGGCGCCGCCGCCTTCGATGACCCGGCCTTGCAGCAGGTCGGCCACGGTGGCGGCGACGTCGTCGTCGAACAGCAGCTCGCTGTGGTTCGGGCGGTAGACGCGCAGCGTGTGCGGCGGCAGCGACGTGCGCGCGGCCTTGAGCGCCGTAAACGACGACAGCCCTTCGATGAGCACCCTGGTCGTCACCGGCACGTGGGTCTCGACCCGGAGCGGCTCTGGCAGGGGCTCGGGCACGGGCTCGAGCGGCGGGCCCTCATCGAGCAGCTTGACGACGACGACGCCGCCGGCGGTGCCGATGAGCGAGCAGCCCAGCAACAGCCCCAGCAGCCGGTGTCGTCGTCGGGGACCGCTGCGGCTGCCAGCCGACGAGAGCGCCGAGAGCGACGACGGGTTGATCGGCGCATGCGGCGCGGTGATCGGCGTCGGCTGGGCCACGGCAGACATCGCGCTGGCTGCGCCGGGAGCCCGGCCGTCGACAGTGAGGACACCGCTCGGTGCGCCGCTCGGGTTCGACGACGCTGGCGATGACGACGCCGATGACGCCGATGACGACGACAGCAGCGGCGACGCCACCCAGCCCGGGCTGTGCAACAGCTGGAGGTTGTCGATGCCCGTCGTCGGCGCCCCGCCTGGCGGCGAGAGCTTCGTGGCGAGGCTCGCCGGGTCGCCCGCGGCGTGGATCAGCGGGTCGCCCCGCGTGTCGATGGGCGAGCGGGGGCGCGTCATGCCCGCCAACGTCGGCGCGTTGCTGTCGATGACACGTCCGGATTCGGTGCCCGGCGCGACGTCGAGGAGCATCAAGCGCGCGAGCACGGCGCCGCCGTCTTTGGGTCGGCTCTGGGGCGCGCGGGCCATCATGTCGCGCACCAGCTGGGCGCCCGCCGGCGGGATGCCTTCGGCAAGGCGCAGCACGTCGTCGAGGGGCGGCGGCTCCTCGTGCATCTGGCGCAACAGCGTCTTCATCGGCGTCTCGGCCGGGAAGGGGTGGCGGCCGGTCAGCATCTCCCACCAGACGACGCCGAGGGCGTAGATGTCTTGCCGCGGGTCTTCGCTGGCGCCGTCGATGTGCTCGGGGCTGATGTAGCCGGGCGTGCCGACGAAGCCGCCGGAGCGCGTCAGCTGGTTGCCACCCCCGGCGTTCGGCAGCAGCCGGTCATCGATGCCCTTGGCGAGGCCGAAGTCGAGCACCTTGCAGAACGTGCCGCCGTGTCCGCGGGAGTCGCCGCCGTCGCCGGAGGTCGGCACGAGCATCACGTTCTCGGGCTTGAGGTCGCGGTGCACGAGACCTTTGCCATGAGCGGCGGCGAGGGCGCGGGCGATGTGCTCGACGACGACGCGGGACTGCTTCCACGGCAGCCGGCCGGCGGCGCTCAGGCGCTCTCGGAGGGTCTCGCCCTCGACGTACTCCATCGCCAGGAACAGGCCCCCGCCAGATCCCCCGACAGTGCCGCCGTCGTCGAGGACGCCGAAGTCGTGGATGACGACGACGTGCGGCTCTTGCAGCGACGACGCTGTCTTGGCCTCGCGCTCGAAGCGCAAGCGGGCCACCGGGTCGTGCACGGCGTCGCCCCGGATGACCTTGACGGCGACGCGCCGGCCGAGGGGCTCTTGCGTGGCCTCGTAGACGACGCCCATGCCGCCCGCGGCCAGGCGGCGCACGATGCGGTAGCGGCCGGCGACGACGGTGCCGACGAGGGGATCGGGCAGCTCACGGGTGGCGGACACGGGCCGGACCCTAGCCCGCTTTTTCGGGCCGACGGCAGCGCTGTCGTCGACGAACAAATCGAGCCGCCGCCGAACCCAATCCCGCCGTTGCCGCACGGGCGCTCGCTGTGCCGGCGTTCCGACGCTGGCGAGGCTTCGAACTGCTGTGTCGTTCATCGCGCAGCTGGCGCGGCGATGAACCGCTCGGGCCCTCGACGGGTGGCGCGTTGATCTTTGCGGCGACGGCCTTTAGCAGGCGCCATGACTTCGACGACGACCTCAACGGCGACCACCGCCACGACGACGACGAACCGGCCCGTGATCCTCAAGTTCGGCGGCACCTCGGTGGCCACCGGACCGCGCTGGCAGAACATCCTGGCGCAGGCGCGGGCCCGCGCCGACGAAGGCCTGCGGCCCGTGATCGTCTGCTCGGCCATCACAAAGATGACCGACATGCTCGAGAAGCTCGTCAACGAAGCGGTGCGCCGGCTGACCGCGAAGGGCGCGCCGCGCGTCCTCTTGCTCACCGCCGTGCAGAACGAGGCAGCCCAGAAGCTCTTCGCGAAGCTCGGCTTCCGAACGACGATGTTGGAGATGACGCGCGAGGCCGACCTGGCCACGGTGTGACCGTCGACGCCACGCCGTGAATCAATCCGTCGCGAAGGTCATCTCGAAGGCCGAGGCCTGGGCGGTGTGACCGGCGCTCGCGAACGAGCGCTTCGGCTGCGCGACCGCATCCATGACGGCGACGATCTCCCCGTACGGCATGTC
>JBKJNL010001017.1:0-5531 GCA_046593615.1 Myxococcota bacterium
CTGTCTGGGCTCGTTCTTCTTGCCGTCCTTGAGGGCCAGGTTGCCGTGACCAACGCCGACGCCGACGCCCCCGCCGCCTTGACCTGTGCCTTTGGTGCCGAGGCCGCCGACGCCGAAGATCGCGTCCCCGCGCAGGCCTTTGTTCACCGGGGCCACCACCGGCGCCGACGGCGTCTTCGGCGTCACGGTCGTGATCGGCGGCGGCGGCGACGGATCCGACGAAGCCTCCTCCTGCTTGGGTCGGCGCACGGTGCCTTCGTCGGCAACCTCGCGCTCGCTGGTGGCCGTCGGGCGGTCGGCGGGCGGGCTGTCGGCGGGCCTGGCAGTCGGTGTGGTGGTGGGATCGGGGCGCCCTTCCCCGCCGGCGGGGGCGTCGCGCTCGACGGCGCCGCTGGCGGGTGACTGCTGCTGCGCCTCATCGGACTTGTCGGCGGTGGCGCAGGCGACGACCGCGGCGGAGACGGCCAGGGCCAGCGCCAGGCGCCCGTTCAGCACGGCGTTCCGCACGGCGTTTTGGAGCGAGCGGGGGCGAAGCTTCTGCATGGCAAACATCCTCTCAAAGACGACACCGGCGAGCGCTGGCGGTTCCCAACAGCTGCTGACAGCCCCGCAAACGAATGGCGGCGCGCGGCGGTCTGTTGTTTTCGCGGGATCCCCGCTGGGGCACCCTGCTGCCGTGCTGCTTTTTTTCCTCGCTGTCCTGCTCCCCCTCGCTCCCGGCGCTCCCGTCGCGACGCCTGCTTCGTCCGCGGCACCCGCCCGGGTGTCGCTGGTGCCGGCCCACGAAAACGTGCGGGCCCTGCTGGTCGCCGCCGAAGAAGGACGCGGCGACGTCGCCCTCGCCGCCGAAGCCTTGCAGGCCGAGCCGGGCCGTGACGACGTGCCGGGGCTCACCTTTCGCGTGCTCGGGGTTCAGGGCCGGCGCAGCGCCCAAAGCAGCGAGCAGGCCGCGGCCTGCGCCGTCGTGCAGGGCCTGGCGAAGGGTCCGCTGAAAGACGTGGCCCTGCTGCACGTCGCCGCCTGCGCCCCGACCCGCGAGCTGCTGCTCGAGGTGAGCCGCGGACCGTTCCGCCACCACCCCGAGGCCCTGCGCGCGAACGCTGCGTTGGTCAAAAACGCCTCCCAAGGCGCGCGGCGCGGCACCGACGACGCCGACCTGCTGCTGGGTCCGGCCCTCGAAGCGCCGATCCCCCTCGATGACGCCCCGCAACGACAGGCGGTGGCTGCCGCCCTCGGCCTGCTCGCCACCACCGGCAGCGAGCCCGTCGCGCGCAAAGCCGTGCGCCGCCTGCTCGACGAGCTGCCCGAGCAGCCGGCCGTGGGCACCGACGCCGACGCCGGCCTGCCCGCCCGCCGTGTCGCGCGCGGCGCGGTGCTCGAGAAGCTGCACGACAACGACGCCGTCGTCGCGTTGTTGCAAGACCTCGTCGGCAAGGACTGCGAGGCCTCGCTGCTCGTCGGCAAGGCGCAGCGCAAGCTGCGTCACTACCAGGCCGCGCGCGTGGCGCTGGCAGCGGCGACGGGCCCGACGTGCGGCGAGTCGCGCAAGAAAGCCCAGTACCTCGAGGCCCGCGTGGCCCGCGTGCAGAACGCCGGCTCGGCCGACCCACTGCTGTCGGCGTTCGTCAAAGAGCACGGCGCCGATCCCCTCGTCGACGACGTGCTGCTGTGGCTCTCCGAGGTGCGCGCCGGCAAGGGCGACGCGGCCGGCGCGCTCAAGGCGCTGCAGAGCATCGTCGACGACCACAAAGACGGCGACATGGCCGACGAAGCGCGATTTCGCCTGGGGCTCACGCGCGCGCGCCAGGGACAGACCGCCGAGGCCTTGAAGCTCCTCGACGACGCCGTGACCGCGCTGCAGGCGCCGGCCAAGCGCAAGAAGGTCGACCTGCTCGATCGCGCCCGCTACTGGCGCCTGCGCCTGGCGGTGTTCCCCGACGTCGAGAGCCTGACGCCGGCGAAGACCGTCACCGACGCTGACAAAGCCGCGCTGGCGAAATTCGCCGCCGACCGCGGCGCCTCGTTCTACGGCCTCGTCGCCGCCCGCTCGCTGGTGCTGCTGGGTCTGACAGCACCGACCGCCGGCGACGCCCGCGCCGCAGCCGCCGACAGCGTGCCCCTGCCGGCGGCGTTGTCGTCGGAGCCGCGCTTCGCCCTGGCCCAGCGCGCGCTGCTGGCCGGCTTCGACGACGACGCGGCCTGGCTGCTCGAACGCATCGTCGACGACCTCGGCGCCACCAGCGCAGGCGATGACGACGTCGTCTTTGGCGCCGCGGCGCTGTTCACGCAGGTGGGCCGTCCCGACCTCGGGCACCAGACGCTGCGCAACGCCGGCCTCGCGCTGCTCGGTGACGCGCCCCGCGGCGACGCGCTCGTGCGCTGGAGCCTGTCGTGGCCCCGCGCGTTCGCGCCCGAGATCGAGGCCGCGGCCGCGGCCCAGAAGATCCCCGCGCCGCTGTTGATGGGCCTGGCCCGCGAAGAGAGCGCGTTCACCCACGACGTCGTCAGCTGGGCCGGCGCCATCGGCCTCTGCCAGCTGATGCCGCCGACGGCCAAAGACGAAGCCCTGGCCTTGAAGAAGCCGGCGCCGGCCACCGCCGACCTGCTCGATCCGCGCTTGAATGCCTTGCTCGGCGCGGCCCACCTCGGGCGACGGCTGCGCGGCATGAGCCACCCGCTGCTGGCCATCGGCGCCTACAACGCCGGCCCCGGCGGCGTCGCCAAATGGTTGCCGCCCAAGGGCACCAGACGCCCGCTCGACATCTTTGTCGAAGACATCCCCGTCGACGAGACGCGCGGCTACATCAAGAAGGTCACCGGCAGCTGGCAGACCTACGCCACCCTCGATGGCGGCGCCGACGTCGCGTTCGACCTGTGGATCCGCGGATGAGCAGCGCCATCGCAGAGGCGCCGCGCGCTCGCACGGTGTCGTTCTTCTCCGCCGGCCAGCCCATGAGCGGCGTGTTGCGCCTGCCGTCTTCTGCTTCGTCGGCGTCGTCTTCATTGACGTCGTCGAAGCCGCCGCTCTTGATCTTCTGCGCCGGCATGACCCTGACCAAAGAGGTCTGGCTGCCGCGGTGGGCCGAAGCCTTGAACGCGCTCGGCTACGCCACCCTCAACTTCGACTTCCGCGGCTTCGGCGCCTCGGGCGGTCCGCGCCTGCGTCTGGTGCCCGCCGACCAGGTCGTCGACGTGCAGAACACGCTGTCGTTCTGCGAGACGCTCGACGACGTCGACGCCGGCCGCGCTGCCGTCGTCGGCGTGTCCCTCGGCGCCGCCGTGGCCCTCGGCGCCGCCGGCGTCGACGACCGCGTCAAGGCCTGCGTCGCCGTCGGCGGCCCGAGCGATCTGTGGCGGGTGTGGAGCGGGCTGCCGAACTTTCCGGCGTTCCTGGAAAAGGTGCGCGCCGCGCGACGGCAGGCGACGACGACGGGCGAGGCCCGCACCATCCGCCTCTCGCGCCTGTTGTCGTCTGACCCCGAGACCTGCGCGCTCATCGAGCGCGACGCGCCGTCGCACCCGACGTGGCAGCCCGAGCTGACCTTTGAGTCGCTGCTCGATCTGTTTGCGTTTCGCCCCGAGCAGGTCGCCGCGGGATCGCGCGCCACGTGCTTTGTGACCTGCGAGCACGACGCGCTCATCGGCAAAGCCGAGGCGTCGTCGGCGTTCGCGCGTTGCCGCGAGCCCCGTCGACTCGTCGAGATCCCAGGCGTGCACCACCACGAGATCTACGGCGACGGCGCCGGCTTCGCGCCGACCATCGCCGCCATCGACGCCTTTTTGCGCGACGTCAGCCTCTGACGAGAAGCGCTACGCCGGCACAAACGCGGCGTGGAAGCCGATGGGCACCTGCTGCGGCAGCGTGACGCTGGCGATCGGTCCGGCGGCGACGTCGGCGGCGTCGACGACGACGGCTTTGGAGGCTTCGCCGTCTTTGGTCAGGATGGTCACCAACCAGCCATCGTCTTCGCTGTTCGCCGCGATACCGCCTGCGGCTGCAGGATTCGGCACAAAGACGACCTCGCTGCCGAACCAGCCGGGCTCCCAGGAGCAGGTCTGCGAGGCGCCGGTGTCGAGGTCGTATTTGATGACGCCGTCGAACATGACGTCGCTGCGCCGGGCGATGCGCGGGTTGTAGCTGTAGCGCAGGCGGGTCCCGAGGAGGCGGTCGTTGGTGCGCGGGAACTCGGTGGGCACGTCGTCGAGGGCGCGCTCTTTGACGCCGCCGGTCACGCGGTTCAAGCGCCACTCATGCAAGAGCGGCTGCAGCTCGATGGTGTCGAGGCGGGCAATCGACGCGTCGCGCGTCGGCGTCGCGGGGATCAAATCGCGCACGCGGCAGCCCACCAGCACGACCTCGTCGCCGTCGTCATAGGCGTTGATCATGTGATAGACATAACACGACTCGACGTCGAACCATTGGACGCTAGAGTTGTCGCCGTGGCGTGGCAGCACGCCGAAGCGGGCGGGCTGGTCGCGGTGGAATTTGATCTTGCGCTTGCCGGCCATCAAGGCGGCCATGTCCCAGCCGAGCGGCAGGTCGAGCAGGATCGACGAGGTCTCGGTGAGGGCGCAGTCGTGCAGGATGTGCGGCGCCGGAATGTCGATGGGCTCGTAGCGCACCAGCTCACCGGCGGCGCTGATGACGCCGTAGCGCAAGAAGGGCGGCTTCATCAAGTTGAAGTCGAAGAACACCATCTCGCCGGTGCGCGGGTCGACCTTCGGGTGCGCCGAAAATCCGCCGGTCAGCTTGCCGCCGAAGCGCTCAGGGCCCTTGGTCGACAGGTCGGTCACGTCGAGCTCGTAGGGCGTGCCGGCCATCCACCACGTGGCGTACAAGCGGCCGCGGTGCACGATCAAATCGGTGTTCGCCGTGTCTTTCAAGGGGATCTTGGGTCCGCCGGGTCGGGCCGGCTCCAGGATACCCGTCCACAGCGCGGCGCCGGCGTCGCTCTCGGCGCGCAGCCCGGCGGTCTGGATCCATTTGTTGACGTAGCGAGCGGTTGGTTTTCCACCGTCGCCGTCGCCGAAGCCGACGCCGTGGACCATGCCGTCGCCATCGAACCAGTGGTAGCGGCCGAGCGGTGCGAAGCGGGGGTTCGGTGAGTTCCTGACAAACATGCCGCGCAGGCCGGCAGGCAGCTGGCCGCGCACCTCGAGGTCTTTGACGTCGAGCTCGTGCACCACCGGGGTGTGCTCGCCGGTCAGGTAGGCAGTGCTCGGCGCGCTGGTCGTGGTGGCCGACGGAGAGGCGTGGGGGCTGTCGCTCATGATGCCGGGACGTTAGCCCACCGCGTCGCCGCGCAAGCGGCAGCCCACCAGAGCGGAGCGGACATGGAAGAGGTCTTTGTCGTCGGCGTCGGCCAGACCGCGTTCGGCCGTTTTCCCGATCGCAGCCACAAGGAGCTGGCCCGCGAAGCCGTCGTGCGCGCCCTCGCCGATGTGCGCGGCGGAGCCGAGGTCGGCGAAGCCGACGGCGTCGCCGGTGTCGTCGGCGGTGTCGTCGTCGACGGCGTCGTCTTTGGATCGTG
>JBKJNL010001018.1:0-4507 GCA_046593615.1 Myxococcota bacterium
TGGCGTCGTGCGACCTCATCTTGTCGGCGCGGGCCCTCTGGTATTTCGGCAACCAGCCCGAGCAGACCCTGGCGTTCGCCGAGCGCTCCGTCGACGTTTTCACCGAGCCCGTGGCCCGCTTCGCGTTGTCGGCTGCGTTGGCGGCGGCTGGGTTCCGGGCGCCAGGCTTCTTCAAAGAGGCCGAGCGCCTGCGCCGCCGCATCGCCCCCGACGACACGTTCGTCGACGACGACGTCGCCCGCCGCGAGGTCAAGAACGTGACCGTGACCCTGGCGCCGCTCTTGTTGCAGCGCTTCTGCGTGAACGCCGAAGCCCTGCTGTCGGATCACGGCACGCTGGATCGGGTGCGTGCCGTTTCGCGATCGGACGTCGGTGACGACGTCGCCGGCCTCGCGGCAGCGGCCGGCTCGTGGCACGTCGACGCCCTGTCGATCTGGCGCCCGTTTTCCGACGAGGGGCGCGCGCCGCGGCTGTCGGCGCGGGCCGTCGGCCGCGCCACCGACGTCGACGACGCCGCCTTGACCATGTGGAAGAGCGTCTTGCGCCACCACCTCGAGAGCCCGCTGCGCAACCCCTGGCTGGCCCGGTTGACCACGCTGGCGCCGATCGAGGCGCTGCTGCCGGGTGAGGTGCCGGACCCGGCCTGGCGCTTGTCCGACGGCGCTGCCTACTTGAAGGAGACCCTGCCGATCATCCTGGGCCGCAACGCCGCGGGCCCGACGATGCCAGCGACGACGACGACGACGACGACGACGAGCGCGAAGCCGGCGCAGGCGGCAGCAAAGACGCCGCCGAACGCGCCGTGCCCGTGCGGCAGCGGCACCAAGTGGAAGAAGTGCCACGGCAAGGCCTGAGCAGCGGCGCCGGTTCGAGGCGCGCCAGCAATCCCGTGACGACGTTCTTCAGGGCTGCTAGCGAGCGGCCATGGCTTTCTGGAAGAGCACCGCCGCCGTCGTCAAGGGGATGTTCACCACCCTCAAGCACACGACCCGCCCCGCCGAGACCGTCAGCTATCCCGAGGTCAAGAAGCCGGTGGCGCCGAAGTATCGGGGCCGTCACCGCCTGCACAAGACCCGCATGGAGGTCGCCGGCGTCGTCAAAGAGGTCGAGCGCTGCATCGGCTGCCACCTGTGCGCCGCGGCGTGTCCGAGCCAGGCCATCTACGTCGAAGCCGCCGACAACGACCCGCAGAACCCGGCCTCGCCCGGCGAGCGCTTCGCCGTGCACTACGAAATCAACATGCTCCGCTGCATCTTCTGCGGCTTCTGCGAAGAAGCCTGCCCGGTCGATGCCATCAAGCTCGGGCCCGAATACGAATTGGCCGACACCGACCGTCACGCGCTGGTGTACACCAAACAGATGTTGCTCGAGCCGGAGAAATACGCTCCAAAGGCGCAGTTCCACGCCGACGTCGACGCCTCGCACCGCGCCCTGAAGCCCATCGTCTATGATGTAAAGCTGGATCCCGACAAGGATCTCGATACTGTCTATAAAACACACGCGCCGCTCGGCAAGACCCTGGCCCAGCTCGACGACCACTCCCACGCCCGCGCGCAGCGGCCGGCGTCGAAAGAGCACAACGCCCGCGGTCCCACCGCCGACATCCCGCCCGCCAACCGCCGCGGCTGAGCCCGGCACACAGGACCGTGTGCAACAAAACAGGGCCATCGGGCCCTGTTTGTTTCTCGCGTCACCGTCGACGTCGGCCTCGACCTCGACCTCGACCTGCTGCCAGCCGTCAGCCGACGTCGCCTACTCGGCGGCCTTTTCGGAGCGGCCGATCTGCACCAGGTGCTTCTTGTAGTCGTCGGGGTAGTTCTTGATCGACGACATGACAGGAGAAGTCGCGAAGTCGCCGAGAGCGCACAACACATTTCCGGCGATCTGCTTGGAGACAAATTGCAGGGTGTCGAGGTCGCTTGGCTTGCCGCCGCCGTCCATGATGCGGAACAGGGTCTTCTCGAGCCACATGGTGCCCTCGCGGCACGGCGTGCACTTGCCGCAGCTCTCGTGGCGGAAGAATTCCACCATGCGCGTGGCGGCCCAGACCATGTCGACCGAGTCGTCCATGACGATGAACGAGGCCGAGCCCAGCATCGAGCCAGCGCCCTTGATGCCGTCGTAGTCCAGCACGGCATCGAGGTTGGCCGCGGGGATGATCGGCGCCGAAACGCCAGCCGGCAGCACGCCCTTCACCGGTCGGCCCGACGGTGTGCCACCGCCGAAGTCTTCGATGAGCTGGCGCAGCGTGACCTTGCCGAGGGGCACTTCGTAGTTGCCGGGATTCTTCACATGACCCGACAGACAAAAAATCTTCGGACCGGTGTTGTTCGGCGGATTTCCGATTGCTTTGTAGGCCTCGACACCCTTGTGAAGGATGTATGGCACATTGCACAACGTCTCGACGTTGTTGACCACCGTCGGCTTCGTGTAGAGGCCGGCGACGGCGGGGAAGGGCGGCCGCGAGCGCGGCATCGGCCGGTTGCCTTCGAGGGACTCGATGAGGGCCGTCTCTTCGCCGCAGATGTACGCGCCGGCGCCGAGGAAGACGATGATGTCGAGGGCGAAGGGCGAGCCGTCGGCTTTCTTCAGCTGCGACGGCAGGCCGAGCAGGCCGGCCTTTTTGCACTCGTCGATGGCCGCGTTCATGCGGTCGCCAGCGACGGTGTACTCGCCGCGGATGTAGACGAACGCCAGCTCGCAGCCGATGGCGTAGGAGCCGATGGCGATGCCCTCGATGAGGGTGTGGGGCTCGACCTCCATCAGGTCGCGGTCTTTGAAGGTGCCGGGCTCGGACTCGTCGGCGTTGACGACGAGGTACTTGGGGCCCGGGCCCTTGGGCACGAAGCTCCACTTGAGGCCGGTCGGGAAGCCGGCGCCGCCGCGGCCCTTGAGGCCGGCGTCTTTCACCTGCGTGGTGACGTCTTCGGGTTTCATGGCCACGGCCTTTTTCAGGCCCTCGTAGCCGCCGCGGGCCTCGTACTCGGCGAGGGTGACGGCGGTGGTGCGGCCGAGGTTCGGCAGCAGGATCGGCGTGTAATCGAGCTTCATGGCGGGACCCGTTCGCGGGAGCTGCGGAAAGAAAGCGGCCCGCAGGAGCGGGCCGGGGGCTGGGCGTCCCCAGCAAACCCGGGAGATTGCGTCAGCGGGGTCCGGCGCCCGGCGGCTTCGGCATCTGGCCTGCGCCCCGCGAGCGGGCGATGGCGTTCTGCACCTCGACGAACGACATCTTCAGCTCGTAGACGACGGTGTCCATGAGCTGCTGCTCCTGGGCGTCGAGGTTGCCCTTGGACTTGGCCTTGAGCAGCTCGACGATGTCGATGGTGTCGCGGGCCTGGTCGAGCGCGAGCTCACGTTGGCCATGCGGCCAGGGGATGAGGCCCATCTGCATCAAGGCCTGCTGGGCCAGCGACTGCAAGAACATCGAGAACGTCAGCGCATTGGGTTGCGGCGGCAGCTTCGGCTCGTCCTGTGGCGGACCGGCTGGCGCAGCCTGCGGCCCCCCCGCGAGACCCTGTGCCGGGCCGGGGCCATGAGCCGGGCCGCCGTTGCCGGGCCGGCCCTGCGGCCCTTCGGGCGGGCGCGCGGCGGCGGCTTTGGCTTCGGCGTGCGGGTCGGTCTTGGGGTCGACGCGCACCTTGTCGGCCGTGGGCACGTCGGGGCCGGAGCGCTCGTCACCGTCGTCGGTGAAGCGGCGTCGGTCGACGACCTTGAAGTTGCTCTTCTTTTCTTCGGTCATTGGGGTCTCCACCATCGACGGCGTCGACGCCGGGCTGATGCCCGACGACGAGCGCGGTTCGTTGTGCGGCTCAGTTGCCGTGGTTCGGATAGACGATGGGGCCGATGTTCTCGGTCTTGTCGGCGAGGTCGGGGAGCTCTTTGAGGTTCTTCTCGAGGTCGGCGCGGCTCAAGGCACCCTTGGCGATCTGGCGGTCGACGAGGCGCTTGTCGAGGAGCAGCTCGGAAATGCGTTCTGGGGGCTTCTTGTTCTCGGCCATGGGTTCTCCTCGGAAAAATCGCGTCCGCTGCGAAGCAGCAGTCACCGTCGAGGCCGTAGGTCTTCTGTCCGACGTCGTCAACGCTCCGGGACGCGCCGGCGGCGCCCGGCCCCGAGCGGGAGCCCGGGCACCCCGCTTCAGGGCCGCTCGGGCCCGGGCAGCGCGCCGAAGCGCCGCGGCCGCCAACGCCGCTTCTGTCCGGAGCGGGGACGCCGGCTCCCCGACTGTGAGCAGCGCTGTATGGTCGAGGCATGTCGGTCAAGGACACCGCGCTCGAAAAGACCGCCCAGGGCAAGCAGCTGCTGCTGGTGCGCTGGCGCGCCTTTCGCGAAGAGTCGCCGTACTTCCAGGCCAAGGTGGCCATCGTCGCGGCCTGGGTCGTCGTCACCGTGCTGACGATCATCATTGCGCCGCCGACGCCCGTGTCGTTCCTGGTCGAGCAGCGGGTCTTGAGCTTCGGCCTCGCCGAAAAGACCGCGCTCATCATCTTCAACCAGGCCGGCGGCGAC
>JBKJNL010000042.1:0-3686 GCA_046593615.1 Myxococcota bacterium
AGCGACGACGACATGGGCAACTCCGAGGTCGGCCACAACGCGCTTGGCAGTGGCCGCATCGTGCAGCAGGGCGCCTCTCTCGTCGACGCGTCGCTGCGCACGGGGGCGATGTTCAGCGGCGCGGGTTGGCGGGCGCTTGAGAGCCGGTGGCGGGTCGGGGGCACCCTGCACCTGATTGGCCTGCTCAGCGACGGCGGCGTGCACTCGCGGCTCGATCAAATCGAGGGAATCATCGCCGGCGCCGCCGCCCGCGGCTGCCACAAGATCCGGCTGCACATCCTGCTCGACGGCCGCGACGTGCCCGATGGCTCGTCGCTCGGCTACATCGCCGCCGTCGAGGGCCAGGCGCTCGAGCTGGCGAAGCGCGGCGTCGACCTGCGCATCGCCTCGGGCGGGGGCCGCATGTACGTGACCATGGACCGCTACGAGAGCGACTGGACCATCGTCGAGCGCGGCTGGCGGGCACACGTGCTCGGCGAGATCGCCGAAGGAACGGGCGGCGGCTTCTACGAGACGGCCACGCAGGCCATCACCACCATGCGCGCGGCGGCCGTCGCCGCCGGCCATGCGCCGACATCCGACCAGCACATGCCGCCCTTCGTCATCACCGAGCACAACCAGCCGGTGGGCACGATCGAAGACGGCGACGCCGTGGTCTTCTGCAATTTTCGCGGCGATCGAGCGTTGCAGATTTCGCTGGCGTTTGAGCGCGAACACTTTCCAGCATTCGACCGCAAACGGGTACCCGACGTCGTCTACGCCGGCATGATGGAGTACGACGGCGACCTGCACATCCCGAAGCACTATCTCGTCGAGCCACCGACCATCGAGCGCACCAGCGGCGAGTTTCTGGCCCATGCCGGTGTGCGGACGTTTGCTTGCTCAGAGACACAGAAATATGGCCACGTCACGTACTTCTGGAATGGCAATCGATCCGGCAAGTTCGATGAACAGAAAGAGACCTACGTCGAAATTCCCTCCAACATGCCGCCCTTCGAGGAGAAGCCGGAGATGAAGGCCCACGCCATTGGCGCAGCGGCCGTCGACGCCATCCGCAGCCGCAACTACGACGTCGTCCGCGTCAACCTCGCCAACGGCGACATGGTCGGCCACACCGGCGACCTCGCGGCCACCATCGCCTCCTGCGCCGCCGCCGACGTCGCGGTCGGCGACATGATCCGCGCCGTCGACGAGGCGGGCGGTGTCTTCTTGATCACCGCCGACCACGGCAACGCCGACGACATGGCCCTGCGCGACAAGAAGGGCGCTCCGATCAGGGGTGCCGATGGTCAGGTGCTGCCGCGCACCAGCCACACGCTGGCGCCGGTGCCGCTGTGCCTCGGCGGCGCCGGCCTCGACGGCCGGGCCCGCTTCCGCGACGACCTGCTGACGCCGGGCCTGGCCAACATCGCGGCGACGTTGATGAACCTGCTCGGCCACCTGGCGCCCGACGACTACGAACCCTCGCTGCTGCGCGTCGACTGATGCCGGAGCTGCCCGGTTCACGCGTCTCTCGCTGGAGCGCCGCTCGGGCACTGGCCGAAGCCCGGACCGCCGCAGGCGAATCGGCTGTCGACATCCGCGATCACGCAACCCGGGTGCGCGCCGGCGTCGTCGTCGTCCCGCCGCTTGCGGCCACTGAAGGTGCTGGCGAAGGTGCCGGCGGGCAGCGGGCCTGGCGCCACCGTTTCCGTCGGTTCTTGTTCGGCTTCACGCTGCCCTTCGTCATCGGCAATGCCTGCCTGCACCACCCGCTCCTCGGGCCGCCCGCCCAGAAGATCCTGCGCCGGCAGGCGGTCATCACCTTTGTCGTCGGTGTGCTGTGGTTTTGGCTCGTTGATTTTGAAGACATTCATTTCGACAACGGCGGCACCATTTCAATCAGCAGCGGAGCCACCGGCCTCGCGGCATTCCTGGGCGCCCTGGCGGTCGTCGAGTGGTGCGTCATTGCCCTGTCGCGCGAGCACCACGACAAAATCGGCGCCGACGTGGCCCGACTGTTGGGGATTCCGCCGGACGAAGACGTCGTCGACCCGCGCATCCGGCTGAACGCGACCTGGATGTGGACCAAGCTGAAGCGTCGGGCCCAGGGCGTGCTCGTGATGCTGGTGTCGGTCGCACCGAGCGTCGTCGTCGCCGCGTTCTTCCTGCTCTTGATCGTCCCGTTCCTGGACGAGCTGGGTGGCTTGCTCTTGAATGTCGTGGTTGCGCTGGTCATTTATTATTGGATCGCGGTCATCGCCATCGGCAAGACCTCGTGGGCCTGGCGGCACGACATCGACCGCGAACCGCTGCCGCTGCGGATCATCACCGTTGTCGGCGCCCGGTCGCGCTGGCTCTTGCCGTTCCGGCTGTGGGCCTGGTCGCTGCGCAAGTCGATGGCCCTGATCGTGCGCCCCGCCCGCCACCTCGAGCACCTGCCCTGGGAGGGCGCCGGCCTCGCCCTGGCGCGCGTCGTCATGGGCTTCCCCGTCGTCTACGTCGTCATGCGCCCCTTCTTTCCGGTGGCCGCGACCCTGCTGCTGACCGCCCGCGCCCCGCACCTGTTTGACAACAACGACGCCGTGCCCGTGCCGCCAGCGGCGTCCTTGCCTGTGCCGTTCGCTGCAGGGCCGTTCTCTGCAGGGCCGGTGTCTGCAGGGCCGGTGTCTGCAGGGCCGGTGTCTGTGGCGGCTCCGGTGGTCACCAGCGAATAGAAAGCCCTCGCCGGTGGCGCCTCGAAACCGGTCGAGCCCAGAGCACCAGCGAGCGCGGCGTCACACGGCGTCGATGACGGCGTACAGCTGCTCGTTTTCCTGCGTGATGCGCGCGCGCAGGGCGACCAGAATGCCGGTCGTCTCGGCGACGAAGCGGTCGGGCTCGGCTTCGAGCGCGCCGGGGCGGGTCCACACGCCGATGAAGACTTCGACGGCCGCGTAGATGATGCCGAACTCGGCGTGCAGCGACCGCGCCGTCTGGCGCACCCCGTCGTTCGGGTGGTTGAACAGCGCGGGGTAGAGGCGCTCGTCTTCCTGCTCGGTGTGGAAAATCAGCACGCGCCGCAGCGCGAGCAGCTGCTCGTGGATCTGCTGGGGAGCCGCGACGACCCCCTCCCGCGTCAGCGAACGCTCGAGGCGGTCGGCCATCCCGGCCAGCTCAGCATGTTGAAGGCGAAGGACTTCGGTGCGGCGCATGGGCCGACTGTGCCACGCGCACCGGCGTCGTCGACGTCGGCCGCGCGGCTGTCGCGAATCAGGGTCGCGGCGCGCTATTCGGCGGCGACGGCGGCGCGCGGCTCGGCCGGCAGCTCGACGGTGAAGGTCGTGCCCTGTCCTTCGACGGAGGCGACGTCGACGCCGCCGCCGTGGGCGTCGACGACGGCCTTGACGATGGCGAGCCCGAGCCCGCTGCCCTGGCCGACATGGCTCTGGCGCGGCACCTGAAAGAACGGCTCGAACAAGCGGGCCAGGGCCTCGGCGGGCACGCCGCAGCCGGTGTCCTCGACGACGATCTGCACGTGGGCCGCGTCTTTTTTCTTCAGGCGCAGGGTGATGCTGCCGCCTGATGGCGTGAACTTGAGCGCATTGTCGACGAGGTTCTGCACCACCTGGCCGAGGCGGTCGCCGTCGCCGCGCACGATGGGCGGCGCGTCTTCGTCGACGACGAGCGTCAAGCGCACGCCTCGCTCGCTGGCCCGCATGGCGAAG
>JBKJNL010000124.1:0-5670 GCA_046593615.1 Myxococcota bacterium
CGCGTCGGGCGCGGCATGAGTGGGCCTGCTTTCCAAGGGGTCTCCCATGTCCGTCTCCGGCACCGCGCGCGCGCTCCTCTGCCTCACCGTCCTGGCTTCGGTCACGGCCTGCACCCACGACGTCGACGGCGACACCGCGGCCGTCGACGTCGTTGACATCGTCGACGAGGCCAGCGCCGCTGCCGCCGCCGTCACCTACGTCGAGCCCGTCGAGGTCGACGCGACGCGCCTCTACTACGGCGTGCACAACGAGGCCCGCCTCACCGACGAAGCCCCGCTGTTCCACGGCAACTTCGACCTGCTGCCCAACGGCAAGGTCGACATCAGCGTGCGCCGCCTCGAAGACCGCCGCCGCGTCGTCGGCTTCAAGATCTACCGCGTGAACCCCACGGGCACGCTGCGCCTGCTCGGCGTCGTCGAGTCCCGCCGCGGTGTCGCTGAGGTGCGCCTGCGCTCCGACGCCGGCGGCAGCTTCGTCATCGCCGCGACGTCGTCGGGCTCGGGCCTGCTCGGCATCGACATCGTCTGCGCCCGCCGCGACGGACAGTGCGCGCCCCTCGGCCAGCCCGGCGCGACCTGCGGCGGACGCGGCATCACGCAGTGCGACGACGGCCTGTTCTGCGAGATCGACGCCGCCCAGATTTGCGGCCGCGCCGACGGCACCGGCGTCTGCGCCATTCCCAGCGCCGCCTGCCCGGCGGTCGCCTGCACCACCGTCTGCGGCTGCGACGGCGTCGACTACTGCGACACCTGCAACGCCCACGCGGTCGGCGCCAACGTGCTGCACGACGGCGCCTGCGAAGCCCCGCCCGACGAAGAAGGCGGCGAAGACGGCGTCTGCGACCCCGCCGTCTACACCAAGCTCCCCGATGGCCAGTTCGCCAACACGCACGGCACCTGGGTGCACAAGAGCACCTACGCGCCCCCGGACCGCATGGAGCACGACCTCGTCGCCACGCTCCACCTGAACGACGGTGACTTCGCCTACGAGCAGGTGTGGAACCCGATCTGCCTGCGCGGCCCCTACGCCTGCCGCATGGCCAGCCTCGTGTTCTCGATGACCGGCGGCTGGGTGAACCAGGGCTTCGCCGTTCAGCTCCTTCCCGATGCCGAGAGCACGCCGGCCCCCGTCGAGCTCGCCCAGTCGTTTGGCGTGCGCGTCAACTGCGAAGGCGACGTGCAGCTCGAGACCACCGAGCTCGGACAGGAGCGCATCTTCACGCGCGACCGTTGCGCCGAGCAGAGCTGCAGCGAGAACGAGCACTGCGAGCTCGTGCCGGTGATGTGCATCCAGGCCCCCTGCCCGCCGCAGCCGGCCTGCGTCCCGAACTGATTCCCGCTCCAGATGATGTTGCCGACTGCGTCGGCGGCATCATTCGGATCGCGAATGCGTTTTGCCTTGCAGGCGGCCTGAAGTCCGCCTCGCTCCGCTCGCGAAGAAGCCGGCACCTGACCTGACGCGCCCGCGAGCGCGAACCCTGCGCCCGGACGGAGCACCATTTTGGTGCACCGGACCGGGCGCAGATCGTTTCATCCTGCAATTCCGGGCACTTGGCTGCTGGCACACGGCCGGCAATGAAGGTCTGCATCCCAGTCGGAGGCAGGTCATGCAGGTCAAATTCTACGGCGTTCGCGGCTCGATTGCTTGTGCAGGCGAAGAGAACCAGCGCTACGGCGGCAACACCTCGTGCGTCGCGGTCGTCGTCGGCGGCGAGACGTTGATCTTCGACGCCGGCACCGGCCTGCGAAAGCTCGGCGGCGACCTGATGAAGCTGCACGGCCCCACCGGCGTGAACGCCCACCTGTTCCTCTCGCACCTGCACTGGGACCACATCCAGGGCTTCCCGTTCTTCACGCCGGCGTTCATCCCCAACAACCGCCTGCAGGTGTGGGGCGTGAAGCCCCGAGACGAAGCCGCCGGCCTCGACGCCGTCGTCCACACCATCCACGACGGCGACCCCATCACGCTTGAGCTGGCACCCGCCGACTTCCAGAACCCCGATCCGAAAGATGGCGTGCGCGCGGCCCTCGCCAGCCAGATGAAGGCGCCGAACTTTCCGGTCGGGCTCGAGGCCATGCGCGCCGACCTGCGCTTCCACGACGTGCCCGAAGGCGAGCGCATCGACCTCTCGCCGTTCATCCAGGTGCGCCACACCAGCGTCGACCACCCCAATGGCTGCGTCGCCTGGCGCGTCGACAGCGGCCCGCGCTCCGTCGTCTACGCCACCGACCTCGAGCTCGCCGAAGGGCCGGACGGCGCGGTCTTCAACGGCCTCGTCGAGCTGGCGCGCGGCGCCGACCTGCTCATCTTTGACGCGATGTACACGCCCGAGGAGTACGAAGGCGGCGCCGGGCGCATGTCGCGCCGCGGTTGGGGACACTCGACCTTCGACATGGGCGCGGCCGTCGCCGACAAAGCCGGCGTGAAGCAGCTGGCGCTGTTCCACCACGACCCCGCCCACGACGACACGTTCATGGATGCGCTGTGCAGCCGGGCCCAGGCCCGCCGCTCGGCCACCTTCATCGCCCGCGAAGGTCTCGAGGTCAGCCTCTGATGAGAGAGCCCGCGACGAAACCGCGCGTCCTCAGCTCACTCGGCGCCGTTGGCGACGTCGATGGCGATGGCTGTGCCGCCGATGAGGGCCGCGGCAGCGCCACCGGCGACGAGGCCGATGCTGAGCCCGTCGAAGCCGGCGTCGGTGCCGAGCGCGTTGTAGAGGCCCATCGAGGCCACGCCGACGCCCGCGCCGAGCCCGACGCCGCCGGCGACGCCCATGAGGCCCCACGGCGACGTCGACGCGACCGCGGCTTGCGCGGGCTTCTTGCCACCGAGCTTCTTGCCGGCGAGGGCGTTGGCTTCGTTGGACATGCTGCCGTCGGTGTAGTGCTCGATGGTCCAGGCGAGCAGCGAGTCGGCGAGGGTGTCGAGCAGCGCCAGCACCAGCGAGCGATCGGCGCCCTTGCCCATGCGGCGGGCAAAGGCGACCTCGGTGATGCCCTCTTTGACGTTGAAGACCTTGACCTGCAGGTCGATGACGCCGCCGACCTGCTTGACGCTGCCGAGCACGAGCCGGTCGACCTGCATGTAGCCCTCGATGCGCGCCAGGTCGGCGTCGTCACCCGAGCCCATCATCTGCGCCATCGCGACGGCGTCGATGCTGGCCTTTGCCTCGGCCATCGAGCGCACCTCGAGCTTGTCTTTCAAGCGGCCGAAGCGCGTGGCCAGCACATCGCGCGCGGCGTCTTTGTCGATGGGGACGCCGTCGCCGACCACGACGTCGGCGACGAGGAAGACCGGCTTGCCGGCGCCGTCGGCGGGCGCGTCGACCTGCGCTGCCGCGACGTGTGCGAAGAATGCGGCGAAAGCGACGACGACGAAGCCGCCTACCCGGAGACCGCCGAGCAGGTGGCGAGGTCGGAGCAAGCTTTCTCGATGCGGCATCGGTTCTCCAGGTACGTCGCCGTCGACTGTTGCTCGACGAGGGTGTCGCAGGTGGTCACGCAGTCGGGGTTCGGCTCGCTCTCGGCGCACTCGTCGATGCGGGCGCAGCCGCTGTCGCAGGCGCAGGCCGCGGCTTCGAGGCAGTCGGCGGCGGCGGCCAGGCAGGCGTCGGCAGCGACGTCGACGGGCGCACCCAGGGGGTCGCACGACGTGGCCGCGCAGACCTCGAGGGTGCGGAAGCCACACTCGGCCTCGATGGCGCAGTTGGCGGTGCACGGCGGAGGGTCGTCTTCGCCGAGGGCGTCGAGGCAGGAGGAGCCGCCGCCAAAGACGACGGCGACGACCAGCATCGCCAGGCGCAGCGCGGCGGCGCGGATGTGGGCGGCCCGGCCAGACGACGACAACGACGCAGCAGACGAAGCAGACGAAGCATACGAAGCGGACGACGCAGACGACGACGCAGACGACGACGACACAGACAACGGAGCGGTGTTCGGGGCCGTCGAGATGGGTGGCATGCGATGAGTCACGTCGACCTCCTGCGGCTCGTCGAGGATGTAGCACAGGGCCGGTCGGGCAGCGCGGCCAGCGCGGCCAGCACGGCACGTTTGCGCCGGCCGGTCGGCTGCGGCGACGATGGACACGCACACCCCGGAGCAGACGCCAACATGGTCGACGACGACGACCCGCCCACTCTCGAGACCGTCGCGCTAGCGGCTGCGCCGTTTCTCACGCGCGGCGTCGATCTCGTGGAGCTGCTCGGCGCCCTCGTCGACGCCGTCGTCAAATCGCTCGGTGCCGAGAAGGGCACGCTCTATCTCGTCGACGGCGCACGCGGCTTGATCCGCAGCGTTGTCACCGACGTCCCGGGAGGCATCTCGCTGTCGATCGGCCAGGGCCTCGCCGGCGCCGTCGCCCGCGATGGCGTCGTCGTCAACGTCGGCGACGCTGGCGCTGACCCGCGGTTCCACCCGGTGGTCGATCAGAAGACCGGCTTCAAGACGCGCTCGGTGCTGGCCGTGCCCGTCAAAGACAGCAGCGGCGAAAACATCGGCGTGCTGCAGATCCTCAACGCCGGCAAAGGCGACTTCTCCGTCGACGACGAAGCCCAGGCGCTGGTGCTGGCGCGGCAGGCCGGCTCGGTGCTCGAGCGCACCAGCCTCTATGCCGAGCTCAAGCAGCGGTCGCCGTTGTCGGCGGATCGGCCGTCGCTGGCGTTCCGCTTCAACCAGATCATCGGCGAGAGCGAGCCGATGCGCGCCGCCTACGCCGTCGTCGAAAAAGCCGCGCGCACCGAAGCGACCGTCCTCGTCACCGGCGAGACCGGCACCGGCAAGGAGCTGTTCGCGCGGGCCATCCACATGAACTCGGCGCGGCGCGGCAAAGCGTTCGTGAAGGTCGACTGCACGACGCTGCCCGAAGCCTTGATGGAGAACGAGCTGTTCGGGCACGAGAAGGGCGCGTTCACCGGCGCCGACAAAACCACGCAGGGCAAGTTCGAGGTCGCCGCCGGCGGGACGCTGTTCATCGACGAGATCGGCGAGCTGCCGGTGAAGCTGCAGGGCAAGCTGCTGCGCGTGCTGCAGGACCGCGAGTTCGAACGTGTCGGTGGCACAAAGACGCTGCCGGCTGACGTGCGGATCGTATGCGCGACGCACCGGGACCTCGCGGCGATGGTCGACGACGGGGTCTTTCGCGAAGACCTGTTCTACCGGATTCGCGTTGTTCCCCTCGTCACGCCGACGCTGCGCGATCGGGGGAGCGCGGACCTGCTCCGGCTGGTCGGGCACTTCGTGTCGACGTTCTCGCGTCGGCACCGCCGGCCCCAGGTGCGCATCAGCGAGGCGGCGATCGCGCGGCTCAAGAGCTACCCGTTTCCCGGCAACATCCGCGAGCTCGAGCACGTGATCGAGTCGGCGGTCGTCATGTGCGACGGCGATGTCATCGAGGCCCGCGACCTGGCGCTCGTTGATCGCCGGCGATCGCCGGCATCGGCATCGCCGGCATCGGCATCGCCGGCATGGACCTCGTCGGTGCCGACGGCGGCTGCGCAGCCGGGGGCTGGTGCCGTCGGGGGCGTCCCGGTGGTGGGGGACCCCGAGGTCACGCTGGAGACGCTGGAGCGCGAGCACATTCGCCTGGTGCTCGAGGCGGTGAAGGGCAACCAGAGCGAGGCGGCGCGCAAGCGGGCCATCGGCCGCAACACCCTGGCTCGAAAGCTGTCTGGG
>JBKJNL010000177.1:0-6774 GCA_046593615.1 Myxococcota bacterium
CGGGCCGACGCCGACGCCGACGGTCGGGCACCGAGCGGCCCTCGCGAGCAAGACACGGGCGACAGCGTCGCCGTGCCGTTCACCGCCGGCCGCGTCGACGACGTCGATCGCCCGGGCCTGGGGGTGTCGTTGGCCCGCGCTCGTTTGCTGGTCGAGCGCGACGGCGGCCAACTGCACGCGCGCCACGGACCCGAAGGATCCGCCGTGCAGCTCACGCTGCCCCGCCGCCTCGCGCGCGGCGGCGTCGGCGTCGCATGACGAGCTCGATGTCCGCCTGGCTCTTGCTCGTCGTCGCCGGGCTGCTCGAGACCGGCTGGGCCGTCGGCCTGAAGTACACCGACGGGTTCAGCAAGCCCGTGCCCTCGGCGCTGACGCTGCTCGCCATCGTGGCCAGCATGTGGCTGCTGGCACGGGCGGCCCAGACGCTGCCCATCGGCACGGCCTACGCCGTGTGGGTCGGCATCGGCGCGCTCGGCGCGGCCATCCTCGGTGTGGTGTTGTTCAAAGAGCCCCTGACGCTGGCGCGGGGCCTGTGCCTGTTGCTGCTGGTGACGTCGATCATCGGCCTCAAGCTGACGGCCACGACCGAGGCGACCCCAACAGCAAACACGACCACTGCGCCGACGACGAACGCGGCGACGACAACGAAGCCGACGCCGACGCCGACGCCGACAAAGACGTCAGCCCATCTTTGATTTCACGAATGCGATGACCTTGGGCAGCACCACGGCGACCGCCAGGCGCGCCTGAGCGGCCGGCAGGCCGGTCTTGTCGACGACGAACGACGTGATCTTGTCGGTCAGGCCGGCCGGCAGCCCGCCGGTGTCGCCGCCGAGCATCCCGCCGAGCATCCCGCCCAGACCGCCGCCGCCGTTGCCCCCACCGCCTTGAGGGCCGCCCAGCAGGCCGCCGAGCAGGCCGCCAAGCCCGCCGCCCGTGGCGCCGCCGCCGCCGCTGGCGCCACCGCCGCTGCCGCCGCCGAACATGCCGCCGAGGGCCCCGCCAAGTCCGCCGCCGCCGCCCAGCAGGCCGCCGAGCGCGCCGGCCACACCGCCGTCGGCAAAGGCATCGACCGCTCCTTCGGCGGTGGCCTTCATCGCGCTCTGCGCCTGGCCCTCGTCGAGGCCGGCCTCGTTCTTGAGCGCGGCGACCGCTTCTCCGGCGACCGGCGACGTCATGAATTCACGGGCAAGGCTCTCGAACATGGGGGCTCCTGGGGTGTGCGGCCGACGTCGTGACCCGCGCGCTCGTTGGCAAGTCCATTGCGCGCAGAAACGCGATCACATCGTCGGAGAGGCGACCGGCGTCCTCGAGCTGCGGCAGGTGGCCGACGTCGTCGTAGATGACGAGCACGCTGCCTGTGATGCCCCGCGCCAGGGCTCACGCCACACCTGCGGCGACAGCCCGAAACAATGCAACAGCAAGACGCGCTCACCGTCGGCCGGTCCACTCTCGACCACGTGGATGCGCACGCCATTGACCACGACGTCGCGCTCGACTTCGGCGAAGCCATAGTCGACCTCGTCGAACGTGGTCGGAGCAGCGACGGCGAGAAGTAGAAGAAGCGGCAGCACGCGCGCTTGATGACCGAAAGATGGCTATGGCCCAAGGGAGTGTCGCGGCTGGCAACGCTGCGGAGGTCGCGTGCATTTGTGCCGCGCGAACGCCGCCGAGCAAGTCGAGGAATGAAATGAAAAGAGCCCGGGACCGAGCGGTCCCAGGCTGCGGGAAACGCGCGACATCCCGGGCTCTCAGTCACTCGATCAGAGCGACAAAAGCGCTCAGACCTTGGTGACGACGATGCGGTCGCGCTCGAAGCGAACGGTGACCAGACCGCCCTTCTTCACGCCGAGGGCCTCGAGGGGCAGACGGAGGAAGGGGCTGCCGGTGTTCAGCTTCTGCGCACGGTAGGTGCGGTCGGTGCCGACGAGGGGCGCCGAGCGGCCACGGCGTCCCTGGCCGATGTGCGTCTTGACGAAGTCATCGAGGGTGGCGGCGGCCGCGCCCTGCTGGCGGAGGGCGTCGAGCGCCTTGCGCACAGCACCGCGCGAGACCTTGCCGTCCTTCAGCAACTTCTCGACCGCGTTCACGCCGTCGGAGAGGTAAGCGATCTGGAGATCTTTGTAGGAAAGACGCTTGCCCGCGCGGGGCGAGCCTTTGGGCTTCTTGGTGGCCTTGGCCATGGTGGAATCCTTTCAGAGTTCAGTGCAGCAAACGAAGTCGGGCTGGTCGCCGCTTCAGGTCCGCAAAGACCCGAAGAGATTGGAGATGTGCGCTTCTCTCGACCAAGCCGACGTCATGACGGGGTGGCGGTTTACGCCGGGCTGCCCGTCTTCGACGTCTGCAAAAATCGCGATGGCGTTGGCACCAATCTGTGACAGCAATAGCAAAGAAAGCGGTTCGATTGGAAGCCTGAATCAACAGCGGCTTGTTTTTTCTTCTCTCGTCGTCGACAACGCGCGGGTCCGGATTTCGACGTTTTGGGCAGCGCACGGTGTCGCCCTTTCGTTACGAAACCGGCCTGCGGAGTGATTTCAATGCCTGAGACGTTGACGCCTGAACGAGTGCTTGCCGTGCTGGAAGAAGCCGGCGGTCGTCCATTGAAGGCCAAGGATGTCTCCAAGGCGCTCGGCCTCGGCGCCGACGACCGCGGAGAAGTGCGGGCTGCCCTGCGCCAGCTCGTCGACGACGGGCTGGCCGAGCAGCTCGAGGGCCGCCGCTTCGCGGTGGTCGACAAAGCGGCCGCCGGCAAAGGTGGCAAGGGCGGCTCGCGCAGCGGCTCCGGCGTCGAAGGCGTCGTGCAACGCAAGGCTTCGGGCGTCGGCTGGTTCGTGCCCGTCGACAAGAATTTCAAGGACGGCTTCCTGCCCCCGCAGGAGCTCAAGCTGGTCGTCGACGGCGACCGCGTGCGCGCCCGCCTCGAGAAGGGCCACCGGGGCCAGGTGGCCACGATCGTCGAGGTCATCTCGCACAGCCGCGACATCATCACGGGCACGCTGCGCACCGCCAACGACCCGCGCTTCGGGCGGCAGGCGTTTCTCGAGGTCGACGACAACATCATCACCGGGCCCGTGCGCATCCGCGAGAACCCCTCGCGCACCGGCGGCAGCGACCCCGCCAAAGACGGCGACGTCGTCGAGGTCAAGCTCGTCGAGTACCCGAGTGCTGCGGGCCCGGCCGAGGGCATCATCGTGCGCCGCATCGGCGAGAAGGGCGCCCTCGACGTCGAGGTCGAGCGCTTGATCGTCGGCAGCGGCGTCGTGCGCGCCTTTCCGCCCGAGGCCGTCGCCCAGGCCGAGTCGCACGGCGAAGACCCCGGACCCGAAGACATCGCCGGCCGCCTCGACCTGCGCGCCCTGCCCATCGTCACCATCGACGGCGAGACCGCCAAAGACTTCGACGACGCCGTCTACGCGACGCCCGGCAAGCGCAAGGGCACGCTCGACGTCATCGTCTGCGTCGCCGACGTCTCGCACTACGTCACGCTGCACAGCCCCCTCGACGAAGAGGCGCGCCGCCGGGCGACGTCGATCTACTACCCGGGCCGCGTGGTGCCGATGCTGCCCGAGGCCCTGAGCAACGGCCTGTGCTCGCTCAAGCCCCGCGTGCCGCGCCTGTGCGCCGTCGTCGAATTCGTCGTCGACGCCAACGGCGGCGTCACCGACGAAAAATTCGCCTTTGGGGTCATGAAGAGCGCGGCGCGCCTGACCTACTCGCTGGTGCAGCGCTTCCTCGATGAAGAAGACAACAAGGCCGTGCCGTACGAGGTGCCGCCGCAGCCGCAGGGGGCGACGGCGACGACGTCGGAGCTGACCGATGAGGTCAAAGATTCGCTGCGGCATCTGGCCGACGCCGCGCGTCGCTTGCGCGCGGCCCGCAGCCTGCGCGGCGCGCTCGACTTCGAGCTGCCCGAGATCGTCATCGACCTCGACGTGCGCAAAGAGCCCATTGGTCTGCGCCACCTCGACCGGGCCTTCAGCCACAAGCTGATCGAAGACCTGATGATCGCCGCCAACGAAGCCGCGGCCCGCTTCTTTGACACCCAGGATTTCCCGAGCGTCTATCGCATCCACGAGGTGCCCGACCCCGAGAAGCTCGAGCGCTTCTTGAACCTCGCGCGGCCGGCGCTGCTGGCCACCGGGCAGAAGCTCCCCAAGCAGCTCCTCGACGACGCCGGATCGAGCCAGGGCTTGATGGCCGTGTTGAATGGCCTCGGCGACCACCCCGCGCGCGCCTCTCTCGACATGCTGTTGCTGCGCTCGATGAAGCAGGCCCGCTACGCCGTCGACAACGTCGGCCACTACGGCCTCGGCTCTGAGGCCTACCTGCACTTCACGTCGCCCATCCGGCGCTACCCCGACTTGATCGTCCACCGCCTGTTGCGCGAGCGCATCGGCAAAAAGAAGCGCAAGAAGGGCGGCGAAGAAGGCGAAGACGACGCCCTCATCTCCGAGCTCGAAGACATCGCCATGACCTCGTCGGAGCAAGAGCGAAAGGCTTCTGATCTCGAGCGCGCGATCAGCCAGCTGCACGCCTGCTGGCTCATGAAAGACCGCATCGGTGAGGTGCACCCCGCCGTCGTCACCGGCGTCTCCGAGGCCGGCGCGTTCGTGCGGCTCGAAGACCTGTTCGTCGAAGGCCTGGTGCGCATGCAGGACCTCGGCAGCGAGTACTTCAGCTACGACGAAGAGGCCGTCACGCTGCGCGGTGAGCGCTCGCGCGACGTCATCACCTTTGGCGTGAAGTTCGAGGTCGAGGTCGTCACCGTCGATCTCACGCGCCGCCAGGTGGGGTTCTTGCGTGCCGGCCCCCTCGTGAAGCCCGAGGCCACGCGGTCGTCGGCGTCGCCGTCTCCGAAGTCGTCATCGTCGTCTGCGTCGTCGTCGCGGTCGTCGTATCCGCCGCCGTCGGCACCCTCGTCGCCGTCGTCAGCGCCGGCGCGATCGGCGCGCGCCGAGAGCACGGCAAAGATTCCCAAGCCAAAGGCCGCCGAGCCATGGAGCCCGCGCACCGACGCCCGCCCCGGCGTTCCGCAGGGCAAGAAGAAGAAGAAGAAAGCGGCCGCGTCGGCGCCGCCGCCGCCGAAGGGCAAGACCGGTGGATCGTCAAAAGAGCCGCCGTCAAAGAAGGATCGCCGCCAGCGCGTCGACGAGCAGGTCCGTGCGGCCGCGCCAAAGAAGAAGGGCGCCGACCTGGTGCCGCTGCCCGATCCGCACGGCCGCGGTCGCGGCGAGAAGCAGCGCCTGCAGGCCTACGAGACCGCCCTGCGCCACGTCGAAGACGGCACCGCCACGCCCGAAGAGCGCATCTACGTCGAGGAGCGGCAGGCCTACCTGACCGACCGCCAGGAGACCCGCTTCGCGGCCGCCCGCGAGCGCTCGCAGCGCCAGACCGAGCACCAGAAGCGCTACGACGATCAACAGCAGACCTCGACCCGCAAGCTCAAAGACCTGCAGCAGGAACCGCTGGAGCCGAAGCCCGAGCCGCCCGCCAAGATCCGCGGTCCCGACGATCTGCGCGCGCTGTTCGAGAGCCGCGGCGGCCGTGCTGTCGGCGGCGGCGGCAACAAAAAGGCGAAAAAGAAGTCAAAGGCGCCAAAGAAGAAGCCGACCCGCTGACGTCGTCGTCGACAGCGGCGTCGTCGTCGGCGGCGGCCCACTCTGCTGCGGTTACGGCTTCTGGGCCGCGGTCTCGATGAGGCCGGCCAGGCCGTCGATGACCTCGCCGTCGATGCCGTGACCGCCATCGAAGGGGACGAAGCCCACGCGCAGGCCGGCGTCGCTCAGCAACGCGTGCAGACGCACCGCGCCGCCAAAGGGGAGGATCGGATCGTCTTTGCCGTGCGACTGCAGCACCGACAGCCCCGCGCGCTTCGGCGCCAGACGCTGCCAATCGTCACGGCTGACGAGCGCGCCCGACAAGATGGCCAGCGCCGCCGGCGCCTCGTCGAGCCGAAGCACGACGTCGGTGGCGAGCATCGCGCCCTGCGAGAAGCCGCCGACGACCACCTTGCCCATCGGCAGCTTCGTCTGCGCGAGCAGCGCCTCGAGGGTCGCGCGCAGCGCCTTGCGGGCCTCGGGCAGCCCGGCCGGCGTCTCCGTCGACATGCGCGCCCACTGCTCGTCGGCGTCGCCCATCATCGCGCGTTGGATGCGGGCCATGTCGATGGGCCACCACATGCGCCCCGCGCCACCCATGCCGGGCAGCTCGTGGGGCGCCTCGGGAAACACGAAGCGCACGCGCCCGACCAGCGCGGGCCGCGCCATCATCACCTCGCGGGCAATGGACACGAGGTCGGTGCCGGGCGCGCCGTAGCCGTGACACAGCACCACGGCGACGTCGGGCGGGCCGGCGCGGGCGTCGTCGTCGACGACGCGCACCGTGAGCGGGCCCAGCGGACCCGTGATGAGCTTCAGCGCCATCAGGGCACCGGCACCGGCGGAGGCGACGTCGACGTCGGCGGCTCCACCGGGCGCGGCTCGCCTTCGGGAGCGACCGGCGGCGGCTCAGGCGCGGTGGACGGCGACGTCGACGTGGCGTGCGGCACGGCGGGCGGGTCGCCATCGGGCGTGAGCTCGAGGATGCGCTCTTCGAGGTCGGCGTTGAAGACGCGCGCGGCCTTGCGGTAGGCCGACGTCGCGAACGGCGTCGACACCGCGGGCACGATGTACGTGTAGGCCGATGCCACGATGACGCCGAGGGTCAGGCCGGCAACGAAGCCACCGCTGACGGCGTAGTAGAGCTCGAGCTGCTCGGTGGGCGAGATGCCGTCGA
>JBKJNL010000492.1:0-3521 GCA_046593615.1 Myxococcota bacterium
TGAACTTCGCCTGGCCGGCCTAGATGCCCTGGTCGAAGTGGTCGCGGCACTCGCGGTTGCCGATGATGGCGAGCACGGGGACGCCGAGGACGGCGACGTCTTCAACGACGCGCTGGATGCTCTCGGCGCTCTCGCCGAGGTCGCCGGTGACGGCAACGGCGTCGACCTTCTCGGCCTTTAACCATTCAATGACCAGCTTGAGGTTGGCGGCATTCTCAGGCGTGTGATCTTTGATGTCGGTGATCTGGCCGAGGACGAATTCGTCGTCGCCGTCTTGCCCGTCGAGGCTGACCGTCGAGCCCTTGCGGTTGTACTTCTTGCCGCCGATTTCGAGGACTTCTTCGCCGTCGCTGCCGACGCGGCCGACGCACAGCGGGTTCGACTCGGCGCGCGCGCCGTCGGCGACGACCTTGCCCGGCTCGGGCTTCGGCGTTGTGCTCTTCAGGTCGGGCATCTTTGCGGGATCGACCCTGGCCCCGTTGGCGGAGGGGTCAGCGGGCTTGTCGGGACAGCCGCCGAGCCCCACGCAGGCCAGCGCAACGACGACGAGGGACACAGGGCGGGCGAAACGCATGGGAGCTCCGGGGGCTGGCAAACAGGCTGGCGCGAGTCAGGGACAGGGACAGGCCCGACCCGCCTCGGGGTCGACGCCACGCGCCGCAGGACGCAGGACGCAAACAGGCCGAAACAGGGGGCGGAGAATCAGTCTTCGGCGTCTTCTTCGTCGTCGGCCTGGTAGACGTCGAACGCGCCGAGAGCCTCGAGCAGCTCCTGGAACACGTCGACAGTGGCCGACGTCTCGGCGGTCACCGCGATCTTCGGGCCCCGCACGCGGGCCCGGGGGGCCTCGGGCCAGTCGATGTCGCCAACGTCGAGGACGTAGTCTTCAGTGGTGACACCGATGTCTTCGAAGAACGTCGGGATGTCGGCTTCGCGGTCACCTTCCATCAGCCAGACGAAGAACGCGTTCATGGCCTTGGCCACGAGGCGCGCCGTCTCTTCGCTCTCGAAGGTTCCAATGATCTCGACCTCTTGCACGATGACTCCTTGCCGACGACGACGGAGGCGGACGAAAGCACGACAAACCGTGATTCCGCAACCCCTCAAGCCCGGCGCGACGGCATCTACTCGCCGACGCACGAGAGCGCCACCAACAGATTTGCCGCCGATGACAGTGCGGCCGCCCTCCGGACCGTCGCGACGAGGACCGACGTCGGTGCCGCGCTGTGCGCAAGCGGCGGACCCGGGCCCGCAGTGACCTCGGGACCAGGCCGCCTGCGACGACGTCGAAAGCGACGGCGTGGTATCCGGAAGGGATGGAACCGGGCGCGCGATTCGGGCGGTACCGCCTCGACGAGAAGCTCGGTGAGGGCGGCATGGCCGAGGCCTGGCGGGCCACCCTCATCGCCGAATTCGCCACCGAAGCCACCACCAGACCTCGGCCCGGCGGCGAAGGATCTGGCGCGCAGCTCGAAAGCTTCGAGCGGCGCGTCTGCTTGAAACGGGTGTTGCCGGAGCACGCGGGCACGCCAGCGTTCGTCGACATGTTCCGGGATGAAGCCCGGATCGCGGCCCGCCTGCAGCACGAGAACATCGTGCAGGTGTTTGAGATCGGTGAGGCCGACGGCACTTTCTTCATCGCCATGGAGCTCGTCGACGGTTGCGGGCTCAACTCGATCTTGAAGAAGGGTGTCAAAGCCAGCGTGACCCAGGCCCTCGCAATCGGCGCGGCCCTCACGCGGGCCCTCGCCCACGCCCACGCCGCCACCGTCGACGGCACCCCGAACGGCGCCTCGCTCGAGCTCATCCACCGCGACGTCACGCCCGAGAACATCCTCATCAGCAAAGACGGCGACCTCAAGCTCGCCGACTTCGGCATCGCCCGCGCGCGCGACCGGCTGACCAAGACCAAGACCGGCGTCATCAAGGGCAAGCTCAGCTACATGGCCCCCGAGCAGGCCCGCGCCGAGGCAATCGATCAGCGCCTCGACCAATGGGCAGCCGGCGTCGTCGTCTGGGAGGTGTTGACGGGTCGTCCGCTGTTTCGCCGCAAGGGCGAGCTCGCCATCTTGACGGCCGTGACCCGTGAGCCAATTCCGCCGCCGTCGTCGCTCAACCCCGCCGTGCCCAAAGACGTCGACGCCATCGTGCTGCGGGCCCTTCAGCGCGCGCGCGACCAGCGCTGGCCGACCATGGCCGCCTTCCACGGCGCTCTCGCGCACGCCCTGGTGCAGCTGCAGAAGAGCCCCGGCGACGTCGACCTGCGACCGCTGGTGGCCGCCACCCTCGCTGCCACCGCCGAAGACCGAACCCAGCAAGGGCTTGATGTCGTCGGCGTCAACGGCGAGCGCGCCCCGGCAACGGCCATCGACGACGGCGACGACCACGCCGCCACCGTGAGCGAAGGCATGGTCAGCGAAGGGATGGCCCGGGCGTTTCAGACCAGCGACGCCACGGTTCCGTCGCAGCTTGCGTTCGCCGACGAGCCCACCGAGGTGTCGGAGCCCGCGGCGCAGCGCCCGTCGTCAGCGTCGTCGTCAGCGTCGTCGTCAGCGTCGTCGGCGCCGCGTTCATCGTCCGGGCGGGTGGTGCAGCAGCGGCCGCCAACGACGCCGACGATGCGCCCGGCGATTGCGCCAGCGTTGCCTGGGCGGGCGGCTCCCGATGGCCGCGGCCTGTGGGTGGCCGTCGGCGTCGCCGCCGCCGTCGTCGTCATCGCCCTCGTGCTCGTCGCCGTGATCGTGGGGATGCGGTGAAGCGCCCGTCGGCCTTTTCGCTGCTCGAGGCCATGGTGTGCGTCGCCATCGTCGGCATCGCGGCGTCGATCGCCCTGCCGGCGGTGCTGCCGCTGCGGGCCAGCACCAACCTGCAGGGGTCGGCCGATGTGCTCGCCGCCGTCGTTGCCCGGGCCCGGCTCGAGGCGATGGTGCAGAAGCGCTGCACCCGCGTGCGCGTGGCGGCGGCCCGCATCGACGTCGAAGTGCTGGCATCGTTCGATTGCGATCAGGCGCCGTTGTCGGGGCCGTTCCTGCCCCCGGCGGGTCCCGCCGGACCGGCCTGGGTGCCGGTCGCCGCCGTCTTTGCCACCCACGACGAGCGCTTCGCCAGCGATCGCACGCCGGCCACCGGCCCCGGCGGCGAGTCGGGCGAGCTGCGCTTTCGCCCCACCGGTCGCGTCTTTGGCCAGAACGCGGCTCTCGACGACGACTTCGCGTTGTTTTCGGTGACCGGGCCGGCCGGCAAGCTGTCGGTGCTCGTGCAGGGCAATGGGCTTGTGTGCCGCCTCGGCAACCGCGCGCCGCTGCTGGGCCCGGCCGGCCCGGAGTGCCCATGAGCGCACAACAACGACGTCACCGTCGCCTCCACCGGCGCCGCCGAGGGACGCGTGGCTACCTGCTGCTCGAAGCCCTCATCAGCGGCGCCATCGTCGCCGTCGGCCTGCTGGGCGTGGCCATCCAGCTGGGCGCCGCGCGCGACGCCGAGGTGCGGGCCGAACGACGCGGGGTGGCGAGCATCATCGC
>JBKJNL010000229.1:0-2824 GCA_046593615.1 Myxococcota bacterium
CCGCCTACCAGCAGGGCGACCTCGGCAAGGCCCTCGACGAGGTCGGCGTCGCCATCGCCATCGACAAAGGCACCGCCGTGGCCGCCGAAGCGTTCTTGCTGCAGGGCAAGATCCAGCAGGCGGTGGGCAACCTCGGTGACGCGCGCTCCGCCTATGACTCGGCGATGGTGCATCCGCGGGCCGCGCCGCGCATCAAGACCGAGGCCTCGAGCCTGCGCTTCCTGCTTCCGTGACCTCTTTGTCGACGGCCGCGTCGAGACGGTGACCGCGTGCTGCGTCCGCTGACCCGAATCGCCCTCGTGCTCGCGCTCTTGTGCGTGGGCCGCGCCACCGCCGGCGCCGAGCTCGGACCCGCCGAGCTCGTGGAGCAGGCCAACGGCGGCGTCGTCGTCGTCGATCGCGCCCTCGGCGGCGCCGACCACGACGGCTCCACCGCCGAGCCGGTGGTCGTCGAATGGCTGACACCGGGGCCGCACCCGCCGTTGCCGGCGGGGTCGCTCGGCGGATCGTGCGTGCCCTCGCGCGCGCTGCTGCGGCGCTGGGTCGAGAGCCATCCGCAGCACCCCGGCCGCGCCACCTGGCTGCAGATGTTGAAAGACGGCCGCACGCGCCAGGTCGTGTTCGTCGGCGTCACCGACGGTGCGCCGCGGGCCGTGTGCGAGGCCGAGATCCTGTCGGGGCGCTCGTTTGCGCAGCACCCCGAGCACGCGGCATGGCGCGCCGAGGTGCAGCGGCTGTCGGCCGCCCGGATGCCGACGCCGTCACCGTCGAACGCGACGCCAACGACGAAAACGGCGCCGCTGTCGACGGTGGAGCAGGGCGTGATCCGGCCGACGCCGCCGCCGCCCGCCATCGGCTGCTGGTGATGACCCCGCCCGCGTGAGCGACGTCGCCGACGACGAATGCTAAACGCGGGGCATGGTCGACTTTGCATTCACCGAGATCCTGCCGCTCCACCACACCGACGCTGGGCACGACGCTGCCCACGACGCTGGCCACGACGCTGGCCACGACGCTGGCCACGCTGCCCACGATGCTGCCGGCGCCGACGGAGCCATCCCCTGGCGCAAGCTGAGCGGCGACGGGGTGTCGACGTTCTCGGCCAAGGGGCACACCTTTCTCGACGTCGACAAAGCCGCGCTGACGACGCTGGCGGCGGCGGCCATCAAGGACATCTCGCACCTGTTGCGCCCCGGACACCTCGGCCAGCTGCAGAAGATCCTCGGCGACCCCGAGGCCTCGCCCAACGACCGCTTCGTCGCCCTCGACCTCTTGAAGAACGCCAACATCGCCGCGGCCGGCGTGCTGCCCGGCTGCCAAGACACTGGAACCGCCATTGTCATGGGAAAAAAAGGACAATTCGTCTTCACCGGCGGCGGCGACGAAGAAGCCATCGCCCGCGGCATCTTTGACACCTACCAGACGTCGAACCTGCGCTACTCGCAGCTGGCGCCGTTGACGATGTACGAGGAGAAGAACACCGGCAACAACCTGCCGGCGCAGATCGACATCTTTGCCACCGACGGCGACGAGTACCACCTCTTGTTCATGACCAAGGGCGGCGGATCGGCGAATAAATCACTGCTCTTCCAGGAAACCAAAGCAGTGTTGAACGAGCCGGCGCTGCTGAAGTTCCTGGAGGCCAAGATCAAGAGCCTCGGCACCGCGGCCTGTCCGCCCTACCACCTGGCCGTCGTCGTCGGCGGCACGTCGGCGGAGTCGACGTTGAAGACGGCGAAGCTGGCGTCGGCGCGGGCCCTGGACACGTTGCCCCGACAGGGCAGCAAGCTCGGCCACGCCTTTCGCGACGTCGACCTCGAGCAAAAGGTGCTGAAGCTGACGCAGCAGACGGGCATCGGCGCGCAGTTTGGCGGCAAATATTTCTGCCACGACGTCCGCGTGATTCGTCTGCCGCGCCATGGCGCCTCGTGCCCGATCGCTCTGGCGGTCTCGTGCTCGGCCGACCGCCAGGCCTGGGGCAAGATCACAAAAGACGGCGTGTTCCTCGAGCAGCTCGAGACCGATCCGGCGAAGTACCTGCCGGACACCGCGGACCAGCAGCTCGGCGGTGACGTCGTCGAAATCGACTTGAAGAAGCCGATGAGCGAGATCCGCGCGATCCTCTCGAAGCTGCCGGTCAAGACGCGGCTGTCGTTGACCGGCCCGCTGGTGGTCGCCCGCGACATCGCCCACGCCAAGATCCAGGAGCGCCTCGACGAGGGCAAAGGCCTGCCGCAGTACCTGAAGGACCACTGCGTCTATTACGCCGGCCCGGCCAAGACGCCGGCGGGCATGGCCTCGGGCAGCTTCGGACCGACGACAGCGGGGCGCATGGACAGCTACGTCGACGCCTTCCAAAAGGCCGGCGGCTCGTTCGTGATGTTGGCCAAGGGCAACCGCAGCAGCGCGGTCACCGAGGCCTGCAAAAAATACGGAGGCTTCTACCTCGGCAGCATCGGCGGCCCAGCGGCCCGGCTCGCACAAGATTGCATCAAGAAGGTCGAGGTCCTGGAATACCCTGAGCTCGGCATGGAGGCGGTGTGGAAGATCGACGTGGTCGACTTCCCGGCGTTTGTCGTCGTCGACGACAAGGGCAACGACTTCTTTGCCGCGATCATCGGCTCCGGCGGCGGCGCGGGAGGCGATAAATCGGGCCTGAAGGTCGTTGGTTGAGCATAGAGCCAGACCTCACCCCCCAGCCCCCTCTCCACGGGCGCGTCGCCAAGCCTCGCTGTGGAGAGGGGGAGGGGAATAGCGCAGGGGTGGGGCCTGCCGCGCGACGCGAATTCGGTTTCGAGCCCGATGATTCGTGAGCGCGACGAGC
>JBKJNL010000438.1:0-3254 GCA_046593615.1 Myxococcota bacterium
ATGTTCCACGTGAAACGTCGCGGTGGACATCGAAGTGGGATCGTGGGAGAGACACCCGCGCAGCGGAATCGCGGCCGTCGACCTCCCCGGCAAAAACGGCCGCGATTTGTGTCGAAACTGTCTGTCCATTGCGAGGAGCTGAGATGAAAAGAGCGCGTGTGGTCGCTGTTGCCAACCAAAAAGGCGGCGTTGGCAAGACGACGACGTCGGTGAATTTGTCGGCTTCGTTGGCGGCGCAGAAGAAAAAGGTTCTGCTCATCGACATGGACCCGCAGGGAAATGCCTGCTCCGGTCTGGGTGTCTTTGCTGCGCCCCACGAAAAGACCCTCTACCACGTGCTGCTCGGGCACGCGGGCATGGACGAGGTGCTCCGCGAGACGGAGGTTCCCGGTCTGTTTCTCGCCCCGGCCAACACCCAGCTCATCGGCGCCGAAATCGAGCTGGTGTCTGAGCTGGCCCGCGAAACGAGGCTGAAGAAGTCACTGGCCAAGGTGCTCGACCGCTTCGACGTCATCCTTTTGGATTGCCCGCCCTCCCTGTGGCTGCTGACCGTCAACGCCCTCACCGCGGCCGACGGCGTGCTCATTCCCCTGCAGTGCGAGTACTACGCGCTTGAAGGTCTCTCGCACCTGCTGAAAACCATCGAGCTCATCAAGGGCTCGCTCAACGAGAAGCTCGAGCTCGACGGCGTGCTGCTCACCATGTTCGATGCCCGCAACAACCTGGCCCACCAGGTCACGGAAGAGGTGCGCAACCACCTGCCGGGCAAGGTCTGCGAGACCATCATTCCCCGCAACGTGCGGCTGTCCGAAGCCCCGTCGCACGGCAAGCCCGGCATCCTCTACGACGTCGGCTCCCGCGGCGTGCAGGCCTACATCACCCTGGCCGACGAGCTGGCGCAGCGCTGGGGCCTTGACCCGCAGAAGACGCCGCCGGCCGCGACGACGAAGAAGTCGACGCCGCCGACGCCGTCGGCCTGATCCCCCTGCCCTTTTCTTCCTCTTCTTCTTCTTGGAGCACGACATGGAAGCCAACATCCACGACAAGCGCCGGGGCCTCGGCCGCGGACTCTCGGCCTTGATTCCCCCGAAGCCGGTCGGCGACGACACCTCGTCGTTCTCGAAGACGGGCTCGCTGCAGATTCCCGTGGAGCAGATCCTCCCCGGTGACGGGCAGCCCCGGCAGAAGTTCGACGACGTCTCGTTGTCCGAATTGGCCGAGTCCATCCGGGCCCACGGCATCATCCAGCCCATCGTGGTGCGCAAGCGCGTGCTGACGCCCGGCGCTGTGGGCAGTCCGGGCCTTCTGTCGAACAGCCTCAGCGGACCGCAGCAGTACGAGATCATCGCCGGCGAGCGGCGCTGGCGGGCGGCTCAGAAGGCCGGCCTCAAGACCATCCCGGTCGTCATCTCCGATGCCGCGCCCAACGACACACTGACGCTGGCCCTGGTCGAGAATCTCCAGCGCGAAGACCTCAACCCCATCGAAGAAGCCGAAGCCTTTCACCGGCTGCACGAGACCCTCGGTTACACGCAGCAGGAGATCGCCGAAGCCGTCGGCAAGGACCGAACGACCATCGCCAACTCCCTGCGGTTGTTGAAGCTACCCTCGGTGGTGCGCGGCCAGGTGCTCTCGGGCGAGCTGACCATGGGCCACGCCCGGGCGCTGTTGGCGCTCGACGACGCCGACGAGATCGAGAAGCTCGGCCGCGAGGTCGTGGCCCGCAAATGGAGCGTGCGCCAGACCGAAAAAGCCGCGCAGCCGGCGAATTCGACGCGCAAGCGCGGTCCCAAGGAGTCGGAGTCCGAGCGCGACGTCCGCCAGCGTCTGCAGCGCGCCCTCGGCACCCGCGTCGACCTCAAGCAGAAGGGCGGCAAGGGATCGGTCACCGTCCACTTCGCCAGCTTTGCCGAGCTCGACTCTTTGTTGGCGCGCTTCGGCGCCTGAGGGCCGAGGCCTTTGACGACGACGGGGACCACAGGGTCCCCGTCGTCGTTTCTGGCTTGGGGTCGTCGGGCTCGAACGAACTCAAACGCCGCCGCAGCCGGCCGACAGGTCGAGCACGCTCTCTTCGCCGGCGCGCACCTGCAGCAACTCGGAACGTTGAAAGCCCTCGGCGCGAATGGTGATGAAGGCGGTGCCCGCCGGAGCCACCAGCGAGAACGTGCCTTTTTCGTCGGCGACGGCGTCGACGACGGCGATGGCGACGTCGCTGGCTTCGTCGCCGGCTTCGTCGGTGACGGTGACGGCGATGCGGGCTTCGACCTGGGCGCCGGCCAACAGCGTGGCGGTGCTCGCGTCGCACAAGACGCCGGCGACCACGCCGACCGGCGCCGACTCTGGTCCTTCGACGATGACGGGGCCGCAACCGGTGAGGGCGCCGGTGAGGGCGGCGACAGAGCAGGTGAAGACGACGACGACGAAAGCGCAACGCACCGGCTGTGGCCGTTGCCTCGGGTGGGTCGGTCACCTGCCGGAGTCCCCGATCCGGCGCGACCAACGAAAAACGGGGACCGCCTGGTCCCCGTCCTGTTCACCCGCTCCCGGGCCGCTCGGGCCGGCCGCGTCACACCGGCGAGAAGTCAGTTGTTCTTGGACTTCAGGATCTCGGGCTTGGGGCCGGTGGCGTTTTCCATCTTGCAGTGGCCCTCGAACATCACGCCGCGGTGGATGACCAGGCTCGGGGTCTCGATGTCGCCGTAGAGGCGGGCCGGCGCGTGGAGCTCGACGATGTGCTTGGCGCGCACGTTGCCGCGCAGGGTGCCGTTCAAGATCAAGGTGCCGACGTTGAGCGAGGCCGTGACCTCGGCGCTCTCGGTGACCAGCAGGACGTCGTCGGTCGTGATTTCGCCGACGAACTTCCCTTCGATGCGCACGCTGCCCTGGAACACGAGCTTGCCGTCAAAGGCCGACTCGGCACCGAGGATTGTGTGCGGCGCGCCGAGCGCGCTGCTGTTCTGGGGGAGGCTGGTCTCTTCTTTGCGCATCAGGGCCATGGGGTCTCCTTCGCCACCCCGCATCGGGAGTGTCGACGGCGGTCCTCCCACGCAGCGCGCCGCAACTCAAGCGTGTTGCAGCTTGAACCAGGGCTGGTCGTCGACGACGAAGCTGCCTGCGAGGAAGCCGGCGAAAACGAAAACGGGGACCGTCAGGCCCCCGTCGTCGTTGTCGCTGTCGCTGTCGCCGTGGTCAGCGCGCGCTCAGAACGAGCAGGTGATCCAGTCGGCGCCGCCGTTGTCGCTGTCGAGGGCGCC
>JBKJNL010000585.1:0-4921 GCA_046593615.1 Myxococcota bacterium
GTGATCTTCTGCGACAGATCGCCGTTCGCGACCGCCGTCGTCACCTTCGCGATGTTGCGCACCTGCGTGGTCAAGTTCGCGGCGAGGCCGTTCACGTTGTCGGTGAGGTCCTTCCAGGTGCCGGCGACGCCTTTCACGTCGGCCTGGCCACCGAGCTTTCCTTCGGTGCCGACCTCTTTGGCGACGCGCGTGACCTCGGCGGAGAACGAGCGGAGCGTGTCGACCATCTTGTTGATGACGTCTTTGATCTGGAGCATCTCTCCTTTGACGTCGACGGTGATCTTCTGCCCGAGGTCGCCGTTGGCGATGGCGGTGGCGACCTTTGACACGTCGCGCAGCTGCACCGTGAGGTTCGAGGCCAGGCCGTTCACGTTGTTCGTGAGGTCTTTCCACGTGCCCGACACGCCCTTCACGTCAGCCTGGCCGCCCAGCTTTCCTTCGGTGCCGACTTCGCGGGCCACGCGGGTGACCTCAAAGGCGAATGAAGACAGCTGATCCACCATCTTGTTCATCACGTCTTTGATCTGGAGAATTTCTCCCTGCACGTTGACGGTGATCTTTTGGGTCAGGTCGCCGTTGGCGATGGCCGTGGCCACCTTTGACATGTCGCGCAGCTGAACCGTGAGGTTCGAAGCCATGGCGTTGACGTTGTCGGTGAGGTCTTTCCAGGTGCCGGCGACGCCCTTCACGTTGGCCTGGCCGCCGAGCTTTCCTTCGGTGCCGACTTCCTTGGCGACGCGGGTCACTTCAGAGGCAAACGAGTTCAGCTGATCAACCATCTTGTTGAACACGTCTTTGATCTGAAGAATTTCGCCCTTCACGTCGACGGTCATCTTCTGGCTGAGGTCACCATTGGCGATGGCGATGGCGACCTTCGACATGTCGCGCAGCTGGACGGTGAGGTTCGAGGCCATCGTGTTCACGTTGTCGGTGAGGTCTTTCCACGTGCCCGACACGCCCTTCACGTCGGCCTGGCCGCCGAGCTTTCCTTCCGTTCCCACTTCCTTGGCAACGCGCGTCACCTCGGCAGCGAACGAACGGAGCGTGTCCACCATCGTGTTGATCGTGTTCTTGAGCTCGTAGATTTCGCCGCGGGCGTCGACGGTGATCTTCTGCGAGAGATCGCCGTTGGCGACGGCGGTCGTCACCTTTGCGATGTTTCGCACCTGGCCGGTCAGGTTGGCGGCCAGCACGTTGACGTTGTCGGTGAGGTCTTTCCACGTACCCGACACGCCCTTCACTTCGGCCTGACCGCCGAGGCGGCCTTCGGTGCCGACTTCTTTGGCGACGCGCGTCACTTCGGCGGCGAACGACGAGAGCTGATCCACCATGACGTTGATGGTGTTCTTCAGCTCGAGGATTTCGCCGCGGGCTTCGACGGTGATCTTCTGGCTCAAGTCGCCCTTGGCGACGGCCGTCGTCACCTTGGCGATGTTTCGCACCTGGGCGGTCAAGTTGGCGGCCAGGCCGTTCACGTTCTCCGTGAGATCCTTCCAGGTACCCGACACGCCCTTCACGTCGGCCTGACCGCCGAGCTTTCCTTCGCTGCCCACCTCTTTGGCGACGCGCGTCACCTCGGCGGCGAACGAGTTCAGCTGGTCCACCATGCTGTTCACGGTGGTGCCGATGCGCAGGAACTCACCGCGGACCGGCCGCCCTTCAATCTCCAGGAACATCTTTTGCGACAAGTCGCCTTTGGCGACGGCCGTGATGACGCGGGCGACTTCGTTGGTGGGGGCGACCAGATCGCCAATCAGCTGGTTGACGGCGTGAACCGACGACGCCCAGCTGCCCTTGGCGGGGCCGACCGAGGCGCGCTCGGCCATGCGGCCCTCTTGACCGACGACCTTGCCGACGCGGTTGAGCTCGCCGGCGAGGTGCTCGTTGAGGCCGATGATGTCGTTGAGCAGCTCGCCGGCGCGGCTGAGGATGCCGTCTTTTTTGTAGGGCAGCCGGACGTTGAAGTCGCCGCTCTTGACGGCCTTGAGCACTTCGATGAGCTGCTCGACCTCGACCTTGCTGGGCGCCGACAGGCTCTGCCATTCGCTGGTCTGACCGGCGAGCAAAAAGGCCGGGTCGATGAGCATCGCCGTCGTGTGCTCCTGGTCGACGCCGCCCTTGCGGCCGTTGCCGTTGCCGTTCTTGCCGCTCTTCTTGCCGTTCTTTTTTCCGTCGATCGCGACGCCGGGGAGGGTGCTGGCGGAGCGAGAACCGGTGCGCGTCGTGCTCGTCATGGTGACGTCCTCGTTCGCCGACGGGAGCCGGCGGGATAGAAATTCAAGCTCTGTTCAGAGAGTCGGAGTCGGAGCGAGCGCGCCCTGCAGGACCTTCTTGATGGTCGACACGAGCTCTTCGATGCCCATGGGCTTCTTGAGTGTGTGGCTGGGCTGAATCTCGGCGGCGAGACTCTTGGCGTCGTTGTGCGCGGTCATGAGGATCACCGGGCAGCTCGCAAAGCGGGCATCGGCGCGCTGCTCACGCCGGAAGGCGCCGCCGTTCATGATCGGCATCGAGTAGTCGAGCAGGATCAGCGCCGGGCGCAGGCCGCCGCGCAGCTTCTCGATCGCGGCGAGGCCGTGGCAGGCCTCGACGACCTCGTAGCCTTCGTCCCGAAGCACGTCGGCACAGGTCTCGCGGATGTCGTCGTCGTCCTCGACGATCAGGAGCAGCTCGGACATGGGATCCTGGATAAAGGTCTGCGCGAGACTGTCTTTATTGACCCACGTGGCAGATCGCCAGCGCGGGCGGTTTTCGGGCGGGAATGCAGGGCGCGGCGCTGGATCGAGCTGGTGCGACGCGCCCCAGTGTGGCGTTTTTGAAAAAAACCCCTCCGTTTCGCGGGCGGAAGCTGCGGATTTTCAGTGTCCTTCTGGACTGCGAGAGGTCGTCGTCGTCGGTCTTGGGCGATCGCGCTCTTGCTGCCCACCGCGGCCACCCCCACCGTCACCTGCGGCCGCCAGCAGGGCTGCGACGGTCGCGCGCAACCGATGACGCGTTCTCTCGTCGGACCGGTGCTCGGCCGGGTCACCGAACGGCCCCGCGCGTTCGTGCGGTCGCTGCGACAACGTCGTCACGCGGTCTGGACGATCCCGCTGGCGATGCGATACCTGCAGACATGCTCGAGTCGGCACCGCCCCTGATCCTCGTGGCCGAAGACGACGACATCGCCGCCGATGCGCTCACGACGCTGCTGCGTGGCAACGGCTTCGAGGTCGCCGTCGTCGGCGACGGCCAGGCCGCCATCGACGCGCTCAAAGACAGCAAGTCGCCCGCCGTCATCGTCCTCGACCTCACGATGCCGTTGGTCAGCGGCTGGGACGTCCTCTTCTGGTTGTTGCGCTCGGCCCACGCCGACGTTCCCGTCATCGTCTGGAGCGCCGCACCGTTGACGGTGGCCACGCTGGCCCAGGCGCGCGTGGTGCCGAAGGGCGATTGGCAGCTGCTGCTGACAACGTTGAAGGCCATCGTCGCCGACGCTGCGGCCGCTCCCGCTCCGTAGTCTGCTCCTGGAGTTCTTCCGGGCGCGTCATTCCACAGCTGATGTTGGTTTTGCTGACGTCATCGCGAGCGGGCGCCCGCGACGGCAAAAAAACATCCGGACACGCGATCAGTCGGTGCAGCCGAAGCCGCCTTCGAAGCCGCGGCAGGTGAGCTGCTGGGGCCCGTCGCCGACGTCGACGGTGCAGTCGGCGCGGTCGTCGAGCCCGTCGCAGGCGAGGGCCCGGCGCACGATGGCGATGCGCTCGGTCAAGTAGGTGATGGCGTCGGCCGCGAGCCGCGGCGCGTTGTCGATCGAGACCTCGAGCCGCGCCGATGAGAAGGTCGCCGCATGATGCTGCGCGAGCGCCATGACGTCTTCGTCTAGTGAGCCGGCGAGCAGCGCGCCGGCGCGGTCGACGGCCTCGACCAGCTTCTGGTGGTAGAGCGCCGAGCAGGTGGCGTTCTCGCGGCAGCGGTTGAACAGCCGGCCGTCACCATAGAAAACTGTGTCGACCCGGCCGTCGTGCTGAAACGCTTGATCGACGCCGCTGGCGATGACCCGCCACTTTTGATCGCCCGACAGATGCATGTAGAAATTGTTGGGGCTGACCTGGAAGCCGTCCCAATGGCCGATGACCTCCTCGACGGCCATGGTGGTCGTGACCTGATCCCAGTCGAGGATCGGGTCGAGGGTCGTGAAGAGCTCGGCGGCCGACGTGACGTCGAGCCGGGTGGCCAGCTCGGCCAGGGCCAGGCGGCCGGCAGCCTCGTCGCCCGCGTCGTGCTCGAAGCGCCCGATCTCATCGGGCCGCAGATCGGCGAAGTCGCAGCACGCGGCATCGGTCAAGCCGCCCTCGAACAAAGCCACCAGATCACCAGGAAAGGCGCGACTCAAGTACGTGTCATCGTCGAACGACTCGATCATCAAATAGGTGCCAAATTCGACATTGTTGACGAACACCGTGGCCGAGCCGAGGCGCGGCGTGGGCAGGCGAGCGTCGTCAATCACGCGGTAGGCCATGTATTCGCGGACCGTCGACGGGTCCTGCACCATGTTGTTCAGGTTGAGCTTGCCGAGGCCGCGGTACCGCTGCCCGACGTCAAAGCGGTTGAAGTCGACCTTCCAGGCCATCTTCTGATCGAAGTCGCGGCGGCTGCCGACCTTGCCCTTCTTGCGCAGGCCCACCGAGAGCGGCGCGTCGCTGATGCCGTTGCCCGACACCTGGAACGTTCCCTGGACGTAGTCGTATTCGGTGAAGCCCGAGCGCATCGAGGCCTCGGCCTCGGGCGACAACGTCAGATCGATGCGCAGCGGCGCAGCGAACATCTGAAACAGCGGCGCCGCCGGATCGGTGAACGGCTGGTTGGCGGCCCCCGGCGTCGGCGCGTTCACGGCGAAGTCGCCGGTGCCGTCGGGCAGGCGTCCCCAGCTCGCGCCGGA
>JBKJNL010000602.1:0-4260 GCA_046593615.1 Myxococcota bacterium
CACCGTCATCAGCGGCGACGGCGCGGACTTCAGCGTCGCGCTCTCGCTCGGCAACGACACCAACTTCCGCACCGGCTCGTTCACCATCGTCGACAGCCAGCTCGTGGCGGGCACTTCGACGACGTTGGCGGCGGCGGTCCTGGCGCGCCAGCTCGAAGTCAGCACGCTGACCGGCACCTCGACGCTCACCACCGGATCGGCGGCCACCACCACCGGCATCCTCGTCACCGGCGCCGTCGACGACCTCGTCGTCAGCGACGCCGTCATCGTCGCCGGCGCAGCTACGCTGCAGTCGTCGGGCGCGTTGCTGCCGGTGGCCACCGCGGTGACGTTCAGCCGCGGCACCATCACCAGCGGCGACGGGGGCACCGACACCGTCGGCCTGCGCATCGGTGCGGCGACGACGCTGAGCCTGCAAGACGTCGTCGTCACCGGCGGCAACGCGACGGCGGCGGGGCTGTCGAGCGGGCTGCGGATCCAAGCCCTGTCCAACGGCGTCGTCATCGACGGTGCGACCCTGCGCGCCAGCGGCGCCGACCGCAGCGTCGGGCTTGAGACCGGGTCGATCGTCGGCCTGCACGTCGACGGCGCCCTCATCGTCGGCGGCGCGGCCAGCGGCACCAGCGAAGGCGCCAACCTCGGCCTGTGCTCGGCCTGCTCGATCGCCCGCAGCACCATCCGGGGCGGCAACGTCGTCGGCGGCAGCGCGACCAGCCGCGGCCTGACCATGCGCAGCGCCGAAGCGAACATCGCCAGCTACGTCGGCGGCAACATCATCGCCGCCGGCCTCGCCGCCCGCACCATCGCCCTCGAGGCCTCTGGCGACGGCAGCGCGCCCAACGCGACCACGCCGGCCCGCTTGATCTTCCTGCACAACGTCATCGACGCCGGCGGCAACGGCGCGGCCAACAGCACCGGCGTCGCCGTCAACCTCGTGCCCCTGGCCAACGGCGACCAGCAGCAGACCGCCGCGGCCTTTGTCGGCAACATCCTCGTCGCCGGCCTCAACCTGACGACGGTCGGCTTCCAGGAGGTGTGTGTCGATCCCGGCCCCCTCAGCCTGGCGCTCGTCAGCCGCCCGGCGCGCGCCGAGAACACCAACTTCCACGCCCCCGGCGGCGCCGTGTTCGATGTGCTCGTGCGCGACTTCGAGCCGACCAACCTCGGAGCCACCTGTGGCGACGCCAACAACGTCACCCTGTTGACGACCATCAACACCGGCAGCGGCGGGCTCGCGCCCTACCGCCAGACCGCGGCGAACACCGACCAGAGCTTCGACGTCGACTCGGCCTTTGTCGTCGGCGATGCCGAGCTGCACATCCGGAGCGACTCGCCGCTGCGCAACCAGGCGCCGGCCACGCCCCGCTACCTCGGCTCGATCGCCGGCGCGGGCTACACCGACGTCGACCTCGACGGACAAGCCCGGCCCCAGGGCACAAACCGCGACATCGGCCGCGACGAGATCCAGTAGGCCGCACGCCGCCGGGTCCCCCGGTCGCAATGAAAAATCCCGGGGCAACCCGGGATTTTTTGTATCCAACGAAAGCGCCGAAGACGACGACGGCTACTTCTTCTTCTCCGAAGCCGCCGGCTGGCGCCGGCTACTTCTTCTTCCGCCGCGGGTGGCACGAGGCGTAGCCGCCCTTCTCGACGTACTGCTGGTGGTAACCCTCGGCGTGCCAGAAGGTCGGGGCCGCCACCACCTCGGTGACGATCGCGGCGTCGAGCTCACCGGATTTTCCGAGCTTTTCCTTTGCCATCAAGGCGGCCTTTTTCTGGGCTTCCGAGTGATAGAAAACAGCCGAGCGATACTGCGTGCCCTCATCGGGCCCCTGGCGGTTCAACGTCGTCGGATCGTGCAGCAGAAAGAATTCATCGAGCAGCGTCGCGTACGACGTCTTTTTCGGATCGAACTCGATCTGCACGGCCTCGGCGTGTCCAGTCTCGGTGTTGCAGACCTGCTGGTAGGTGGGGTGGTCGACCTTGCCGCCGATGTAGCCGACGGCGGTGGCGGTCACGCCTGGCTGTTTGCGGAACCAGTCTTCGACGCCCCAGAAGCAGCCGGCGGCAAAGGTGGCCACCTCGGTCTCTGGCCGCGCTTCGCCGGCTTTGGGGGAGGGAGCGTTCTTCACCAGATAGAGCCCGGTCTTCGTCGACTTCTCGTCGTCGCGGGCGTTCTTGGGCTGCAGCCCGGCAAAGGCCACGGTGGCCAGCGAGGCGACGACGGCAAAGATGCCGACGGAGATCAACCAGTTGCGGCGGGCATCGACCATGGGCGGGCTCCTCGAGCAGGGCGGTCAGCGGTATTCACAAGGACTACGAACGAAAGCGCCCTCCCGTTGCCGGGAAGGCGCTCTCCAGGACGTGATCAGGATCGCGGGACCCTGTGGGTCGACGGACGCGATCCCCAGGTCAGCCGCGGTCAGCCCGCGATCAAGCCGCGAGCGGCTGGCCGAGCTGGGCGGCGCGCTGGGCGCGGCGCAGACGGGCGACCTCGGCCGGCGTGAGCTCTTTCAGGCGGCGGTCGAGCACCGGCTTGGCGCGGTGGCTGTGGGCGGCACCGAGGGCGGGCAGCACGCTCTCGGCAAAGAACGCGACGTCCTTGGGCATGCACTTGCCAAGCAGGTCGACGAGGCCGCCGGCCAGGGTGCGGGCGTAGTCGGGGCCGGCCGCGCACAGGGCCGCGAGCAGCTTGACGGCGCCGCCGGCGGCGAGGTCGGCCGGGGTCTGCAGATCGGCCAGGGCCTGCCAGAACAGGTCGCGCGAGGGCCAGAGGGCTTCGGCGTGGCGCGAGGCCACCGGCGACAGCGCGAGCATGGTGAAGGGCAGCATGTCCTTCTGCGACACGTCGATCATCTCGACGAGGCGGTCGGCGTGGGCCAGCAGCAGGTCGGGCGCGCGCGTGCCGACCTCGGAGATCACGCGGGCCGCGTCGGGGGCGTGGAGGTCGTCGTGACGCTCGATGACGGCGACGAGGGCGGAGATGGCGTCGGTGTCGTCGGCAAAGACGATGTCGGCGGCCAACTCGAGGTTCGGCATCTCGTCGGAGCGGCCGACGCTGACGGCGAGGCGGGCCAGCAGATCACGCTCACGCTGCGAGCGGGCGGCCTGGCGGGCGAGGGCGGAGTCTTCGCCGGCCATGCCCATCTCGCCGAGCATCGCTTCGGCGATCTCGGAGGACAGCACGCTGGCGCCGCGGCGGCTGCGGGTCGGCGTCGTCTTGGGCGTCGGCTTGGCGGTGCGCTTGGTGGAGATCGGCGTCTTGATGTTGCGCAGCTGGACCTCGACCTTCATCGCCTTGAGCGCCGGGCTCGTCTTCTCGGTCTTCAACGAGCGGGCGCCGCGGGAGATCTTCGACGTGTCGGTGCTCTTCAGGGCCTTTGCCGGCTGCTTCTTGTCGTCCTTCTTGTTCGTGAGGCTGACCGTCTTCTTGGCCGCCGTCGTCTTGTGGGTCTTCGTCTTCGTCGACAGCGTTCGGGTCGTCATCAGGGCCACGGATACTCCTTGAACAAGGATCGAAAATTCACGCCGCGAAAAGCGTTGAATCAGGGAAATGAGGCTCACCGCGGAGGATCCCGGGAGCGTTCCGTGAAGACGGATCGCGGCTCCGAAGGGCCCTTTCCACTGATCCGCTGGGAGCGGGGTGGTGGGCAATTCCAGCTGCCGAATGCTCGGCAGCGAACTCCGCGAGAGAAGCGTTCTCAGCGGCACCTCCGCTCGATCCCCCGGGTTGGCCGAGCGCCAATCCGCGGCTTCGAGAAGCCCCGACCGGGCGAAACGCCAGGCCGGACTCCATTTCGTTGCCAGGCAGGCGCAAAACGCCAATCGGCCCGTCAACACGTGCATGCGATCTGACGCAATGCACAACCTGGAGTGGCGGTGGGGTGTATCACACTCCACCTGAAAAGCGAGGCCTCCGTTCGCGCGGCCCTTCGAGCCGGGGTTCCCCGTCCCAAAAGCGCCGAGAGATCGGGTGCCTGTTGGACAAAGCTTAGTGACAGCTTTCGATTCCAGCCACTCTGCCTCAGAGTGAAGGTGATCCCCGCTCCCACCTGTGGCGGCGGCACCCGAGCACGGCGAGCCGAGCCGGTGGGCCCTCAGAGCGTGCTGTCGTCGAGCTGCGCGGTGCCGGGCTCGAACGTGCCGACGGTTTCGTCGCCGGCCGCCGCCGTGGGGCGGAGCTTCAGCTGCTGGTAGCTGTCGTCGAGCACCAGGGTCGCGGCGGCGGGCACCTTGACGGTGCCGGCCTGGACGGCCTTT
>JBKJNL010000728.1:0-4803 GCA_046593615.1 Myxococcota bacterium
CGACGTCGACGACCCCGCCGTCGCGCGCCACGTCCGCGATCCCGACACCGGCCTCGGCGAAGAGCGCGATCCGCTGCGCAAGCTGGCCGGGCACGCGCTGTCAGCGCTGCTCGAGAAGCACCTGCGCGCTCTGCCCGAAGAGCAGCGCACGCTGGTCATCCTGCGCGACCTCGAAGACCTCTCCTACGAGGAGATCGCCGACGTCACGGGCCTGCCGCTCGGCACGGTGAAGTCCCGCCTGCACCGCGCCCGCGCCGAGTTGGCGACGCGCCTGCAACCCCATCTGCACGAGCTGTGAAGCTCTCTCGCCCCCGCTTTTGAACCCCGCTTTTTGAACCGCCCTCTTGAAACCATGCGACCGCACCTGGAGCTGATCATGTCCAACCCCACCCCCAAAACCCCGGAAGGTGTCCTCGGTGACGACGAGGTCCGCGACCTGTTTTCCGATCACCTGGAGGGGGCGCTCGACGCCGAGCAGCAGCAGCGCGTCGACGAGGCGTTGGCCAGGAACCCGCTGCTGCTCGCCGAGCGCCAGCGCTTCGAAAAGACCGTCGCGCTGTTGCGCACGCTGCCCCGCGATGACGCGCCGCCGAACCTGGTCGCCAACGTGCGCGCCCGCCTGGCGGTCGAACAGATCGCGAAGCAGGGCGGCCATCTCAATCACGTCGAGAGCAGCGAGCAGCCGTCGGCGCAGGTCATCCCGCTCGCCTCGCGGCGACGCTCACCCCTCGAATACGTCGCCGGCTTCGCCGCCCTCGCCGCCGCCGTCGCCTTTTTCGTCGTCGGCGTGCCTGCGCTTCAACAGCAGGGGCAGGATCGCGGCGCCGGCGCCGACGGCGTGATGACCGCCGGCGCGGGCGCGTCGTCGGCGGTGTCGCTGAGCTGGCGGGCGCCGGGACTCCACCGGGGCGACGTCGTCGAAGCCGCGCAGCAGGCCGGCTTGTCGCTGCAGGACGACGGCTCTTTCGCCGGCGATCGCCAGAGCGCCGCGCGGTTTCTGGTGGCCTTGAAGACCCGGGCGGCCTCGCTGGGCAGCGAGCTCAGCGCGCAGGTGCCCGAGACCGCCGAGCACGTCGTCGTCGTCGTCAACCCCTGATCCCGTGTCCGGATGATTTTGCCGACTGCGTCGGCTGCATCATCCGGTCACGGAATGTTCTTTGCCCTCGCGGGCGCCCTTGTTCCGCTGCGCTTCGCTCGCGATGAAGTCAGCAAAATCAACATCCTCTGGGATGAGTCAGGCCCGCGCCACACCGGCGCGCAGCCGGGTCAGCTTTCTGGCGGCCTCGCTCATGCGCACCGGCTCGTCGCTCTTGCGCGCCCGCCACAAGAGGTTGTGCGGCGTCACCGTCGGCGCGCAGAATTCGACGACGTCGACGTCGTAGCCGGCGGCTTCGAGCCGCAGGGTGCGCTCGGCGTCGATGACGGCCTGGGCGAAGCGGCGGCCCACCAACCCCTGGCGCGGCAGCACGTCGACGAACGCGGCGGCGGCCTGCTGTCCGGGGATGAGCCCGGGACCCTTGTGCGGGTGCGCGCCGTAGCAGCACGGCACGAGCAGCAGGTGGCGGGCTTGTGCAGCGGCCGCGGCGTCGACGACGGCGTCGGAGGCCGGGCCACAGGCATGCAGCGCAGCGACGACGTCGGCGCGGACGGGCAGCGCGGTGGCGGCGATGTCGCCCTCGACGATGGTGACGTCGCGGTCGAGCTTCAGGGCCGTCAGGCGGGCGTGGGCCACGCGCACCGGGTCGCGCTCGACGACGACGATGCGCCAGCCGGCGGGCAGCACCAGCGCCGCGGCCACGAAGCCGAGCGCGCTCTTGCCGGCGCAGGCGTCGACGAACACGCCCTGCTTTTTGGTCGTGATGCGCGCGATCTCGTGCAGCAGCGGCGCGAGCTCTTTGGCCTTTTGCAGGTCTTCTTTGCGCAGGCCGCCAGGACCCGACGGCGGCGAGCCCGGGCGCCGCGCGGTGCGTTCGTCGTCGAGAAACAGGCGCTGCAAGCAGGCGCCGACGTCGTCGACCGGGATCGGCGCCGGGGCAGAAAGCTTCATGGTCGACGACGGTGGCGCTACGGTCGGCCCATGCAACGCCCCCCGCCGCACACGAGCCCGTTCGCCCGCTTGCAGGGCCGGCACGTCGTCGTCGGCGTCGGCGGCAGCATCGCCGCCTACCGCGCCGCCGACCTGGTGCGCGACCTGCGGGCGCAGGGAGCCTCGGTGCGCGTGGCCCCGACGGCGAGCGCGCAGAAGTTCGTCACGCCGTTGTTGTTCGAGGCCCTGAGCGGCCAGCCCTGCCTGGTGACCTCGCTCGACCTCGACCACGGAAAAATCCCCCACGTCGAAGAGGCCTACCGGGCCGGCGTCGTCGTCGTCGCCCCCGCCTCGGCCGACCTGCTGGCCAGGATGGCCGCCGGCTTCGCCGACGAAGCAATCTTGTCGCTGCTGTTGAGCTTCCGCGGCCCCGTCGTCGTCGCCCCGGCGATGGAGAGCCACATGTGGTCGCACCCGGCCACGCAGCAGAACATCGCCACCCTCACGAGCCGCGGCGTCGTCGTCGTCGGCCCCGCCGACGGCCCGCTGGCCTCGGGACGCACCGGTCAAGGGCGCCTGGCCCCCATCGCCGACGTCGTCGAAGCCGTCGTCGCCGCGCTGACGCCCAAGGATCTCACCGGCCTGCGCGCCCTCGTCACCGCCGGCCCCACCGTCGAGGATCTCGATCCGGTGCGCAGCCTCACCAACCGCTCATCGGGAAAGATGGGGGTGCTGCTCGCGCGCGAGCTGGCCCTGCGCGGCGCCGTCGTCGACGTCGTCCACGGACCCTTGAAGGTGCCGGTGCCGAGCACGCCAGGCTTGACCGCGGTGCCGGTGCGCTCGGCCGCCGACATGGCCGCCGCTGTCTTGGCCCGCAGCGACCACGTCGACATCGCCGTCTGCGCCGCCGCCGTGGCCGACTTCACGCCCAGCAAGGTCGCGGCGCAGAAGATCAAAAAGAGCGCAGGCCAGGCAGGCGAGGCAACCACGTCGGCGCCCACGCTGGAGCTGACCGCGACGACCGACATCCTGATGACCCTCGGCACGCGCGCGCCGCGGCCGCGGGTGCTGGTGGGCTTCGCCGCCGAGACCAACGACGTCGAGAACAACGCCCACGGCAAGCGCGAGCGCAAAGGCTGCTCGTTCGTCGTCGCCAACGACGTCTCCGCCGCGGGCGCCGCCGACGGCACCGGCTTCGACGTCGACACCAACCGCGTGTTCCTGGCCCGCGATCCGCTGCGCGGGGCGTCGCTGTGGTTGCCGCTGCTCTCAAAAGAGGAGACGGCGGCCCGCATCGTCGACGAGATCAAGACGCATCTGTGAGCTGAGCTTCCGGCTTCATCGCGAGCCCAGCGCAGCGCCCGTCACGCGCCCGCGCGGGCAGAGCTCATCCCAGATGGTCTTGATTTGCTGACGTCATCGCGAGCGGAGCGCAGCGGACAAAGGGCGCCCGCGAGGGCAAAGCTCAGTTGACGAACAGCGGCGCGGGGCGCTCGGGGTTGGTCATGACGAGGTCGCGCACCACCAACGACAGCCGCTCGCGGGCTTCGTCGGCGTCGCTCAGCAGACCTTCGACGAGCGCGTAGAGGGCCGCAGCGTCGGCGGGGCGATCTTCGGGCGTGGGGCCGGTGGCCTGGTCGACGAGCTGCTTGAGGTCGAGCGGGATGTCGAGACCCGTGGGCCAGGCCGCGCGCTCGTTGTTGGAATGCGCCGACAGGATGCGCGCGTCGGGCAGGTTCTCGACGGCGAACGCCCGCTGGCCGGTGAGCATTTCAAACAGCAACAAGCCGGCGGCGTAGACGTCGACGCCCTGGGTGAGCTGCTCGCCGCGGGCCTGCTCGGGTGCCAGGTAGCCGGGCGTGCCGATGATTTCGCCCTCGACGGGCTCTTCGCGCACCGACAACAGCGCGGCGCCGAAGTCGACGAGCCGGGTCTGCCCCTTCATGTCGAGCAGCACGTTCTTCGGTCCCATGTCTCTGTGGATGAGGCCCAGCGGACGGCCCCGCGGGTCGACGATGGCCTGGGCCGCGGCGAGGCCGGCCAACAGATCGAGCGCGATGACCAGGGCGACCTCGGGGCGCATGCGCAGCTGCTCGACGCGCGCCGCCTGGAACAGCACCGACAGGTCTTCGCCTTCGACGTATTCGGTGGCCATCCAGATGCGCCCGGCGGTCACGCCGCGGGTCAGGCCGCGCACCACGCAGGGGTGGTCGACCATCGAGAGCAGCTCGGCCTCGCGCGTGAACGCGTTCACCTGCTTGGGCTCGCGCACGGCGCTGTCGCGCAACACCTTGATGACGACGACGTCTTCGTTTTCGAGGGCCAGCGGCGCGTCGCCGGCCTGGGGCCGGTAGCGCGCGCGGAACATGCGGGCCGTGCCGCCCCCGCTGAGCTCGTCGAGGAGCACGAAGGGACCCACGCGTTGATCAGGCTTTCGGGGGGCGCCGTTGCCGGCTTCTGCGTCGCTCACGCCCCAGCGTTTAGCACGGCGGCCGCGGAGACCTCACCCCCCCAGCCCCCTGTCCACGGCCACTCGCAAAGCCTCGTTGTGGCGAGGGGAGGAGGTTGCTTCAGGCTTTGTCGCCGACGGCTGCCCGTCAGAGGGGCTCAGTTGGGCAGCGGCTCAGTAGGGCGGCGGTGCGGGCGGCGGTGCCGTCGGCGGCGCAGACGGCGGTGCGGGCGTGGGCTGCGCAGCGGTGTCGCCGCGGTCTTCGGTCACCGTCAGCGTCACCGGCGTGCCGCCGCGCAAGACGACGACGACGGCCTGGCGATCGCGG
>JBKJNL010000766.1:0-5832 GCA_046593615.1 Myxococcota bacterium
ACGCCGCGCCATCGATCAAGAACGCATCGACGCGCGCACCGGGCAAGACCGCGAGCCACGGCACCGGGCGCCACAGGCCTTCGCCGTAGACCGACGCCGTGGTCCGCTCGCCGCCGCCGGGCAGGGTGTCTTCGCCGACGTCGTTTTTGCGCGAGGCCTGCTCTTGCAAGAACACCGCGCCGACGCTGAGCGAGAGCTCGCGACCGAGCACCGTCGCCACGTCGGGGTCGTCGACGACGACGACGTCGGCGCGCACCTCGAGGCGCGCTTCGTCCTTCTGGGCATCGGTGCGCACGTTGGGCGCGCGCGGACAGGCAGGGTCGCCCACGAAGCCGCCGCAAAAAGCGGGCGCGTCGACGTCGCCACCGCTGGGCAGCTTCTTGAAGAGGTGCTGAAACCGATCGAGCCGCAGGTCGGCGGTGACGTCGACTGCGTGGGCGAGGCCAAAGGCGCCGGCGTCGACGGAGCCGGTCAGCGTCGTCGACACGGCCAGCTCGCTGTTGTCGGCGGCGTCGCGAAACGGCACCGACTGCGACACCACCGCCGACGTCTGCGCCGTCGATGCCAGCAGGGTGCTGCGCAATCCCCAGCCGTGGTCGAGGCCGGCGGTGACGTCGACGCCGACGCTGCCCTGCCGGCGATCGGGCACATCGGCTTTGCCGTCGGGGACGTCTTTGCCAGTCAATCGGCCACCGCGATCGAAGCCCGGCAGCGACGAGCCGAGCACGTCGAGCTTCAAGGCGAACGGGCCGAGGCCGCCGTGGCCGTGCAGCCCAGCCGTCGTCCACGTCGTGCCGCCCGACAGCAGCTGTCCGCCGACCTCGACGCTGCCGCCGACGTCGGGGCCCGACGGTGGCTTGGTGATGATGTTGATGACGCCGCCGAGGGCCTCGCTGCCGTAGAGCGCGCTCATCGGGCCGCGCACGATCTCGATGCGCTCGATGCTGCCAGGGTCGATGGGCAGCCGCGAGACGTCGACGCGGTTGTTGACCTTGCCGTTCACCGGCCGCCCGTCGACGAGAATCAACACGTGTCGCCCGTCGAGGCCGTCGACAAAGACCTCGGCGCCGAGGCCGAGCGCGCTGTTGACCTGGATGCCGCCTTGCTCTTCGAGCACCTCGGCCAGGGTGTGCGCGCCGCTCTCGCGGATGGCGTCGCCGTCGATGACGTCGGCGCGCAGCACCTTGCGTCGGCGATCCTTGTCGAGGCGCGAGCCGGTGACGGTCAGCTCGCGCACGTCGCCGGCCACGGCGTCGTCGTCGAGCGTGTAGAGCCGATCGCCCTGGCGCTGGTAGAGCACGCCGTCGATGTCGACGACGTCGCCGTCGCCCGTCTCGGCCGCCTGCGCCGGGGTCAGCGGCGGGCCCAGGGCGCCGAGCAGAGCCGCGACAAAGAAGGCACCAAGCATCGCCGACGAGCATCGCGGAGTTGCCGCGGTGGCGCTACGGTCTCCGACCATGAGCGAGCCCGAACCGCCGCCCCCGAAGACCGGTGGCGTTGACGACGACGACGACCCGCCCGAGCTGACCGGGCCGTCGCCGAAGCGCTGGGGCACGGTGTCCTTGATCGTCTTGAACCTCGCCGTTGGCGTCGTCATGGCCTGGGCCGGCGTGCCGGTGTTCTTTCCGACCGACTCCTCGGCCCTCGTCGACTTCGGCGCCGTCGAGCCCACGCGCGTGTGGTCGGGCGAGGTGTGGCGACTGTTGACGGCCTGCTTCGTCCACGTCGGCACCTGGCACCTCGGCCTCAACCTGTGGGTGCTCTGGCAGGTCGGCCGCGCGCTCGAACGCTTGATGGGAACCGCCCGCTTCGTCCTCATCTACGTCGCCAGCGGCCTGTTCGGCTTCGCCCTCTCGGTGGCGCTGATGCCGGGCCTCACCGCTGGAGCGTCCGGCGCCGTCTTTGGCGTGACCGGTGCGCTGCTGGCCATCGCCTCGCTCACGCGCCACCGGCCGCTGGGGCGTTTCCTGCTCACGTCTCTCTTGCCGTTCGTCGTCGCCACCGCGGCGTTCGGGCTGCTCATCCCGTTCATGAACAACGTCGCCCACTTCGGCGGCCTGCTGATGGGCTTCCTGCTCGGCTACGGCCTCAACGCCGGCGACCGCAGCTTCGTCGAGGGCACCGACGCCGACCGCGCCAGCGCCGCCGCCGCCATCCACAAGCGCGAGCAAACCCTCGGGCCGGCGGCCCTCGTCGTCAGCCTCGCCCTCTTCGCCGCCGTGGTCGTCTACGCCGTCGAGCCCCGGCTCTCGCCGCGCTACCACGCAATGATGGGCCTGCGCGACCTGCACACGGCGTCGACAGCGCTGCCGGTGCCGCAGAAAGAGGCCCTCGAGAGCGCCCGCCACCACGTGGCCCGCGCCCACGCCCTCGCCCGCGACGACGCTGGCACCCACCTCCTCACGGCCCGCCTGCTCGAACAAGACGGCAAGCTCGACGAAGCCCGCGCCGAAGCCGCCAAAGGCTTCGCCCGCTTCGCCGCCGAATCCAGCGGTGGCGCCGGCGACCGCAACGCCGCCTTTGAGCGCGCGCTGCTGGAGCTCGGCCTCGTCGAGTCCCACCAAGACGACGCTGGCGACATGCCCTACGCCGACGGCTTCACCGTCCGCGCCTTGTGCGACGCCGCCGTCGACGCCAGCCCGGGCCAGGCGCCGCAGCTGAAGAACTCCTGCGCCTGGCTGTTGCTCCGCGCCCATGAACCAGCGGTGCGCGATCCGGCGCGGGCCCTCGTCCTCGCCAGAGAGGCCTGGGAAGAGTCCGGCAAAGACGAAGCCGCCATCGTCCACACCTGGGCCTGTGCGTTGGCCCAGAACGGCCGCGCCGCCGAGGGCCTGGCACTCCTCGAGCAGCTGACGGTCAACGGCTCGGGCAGCCTCGATGCGTCGTTCGTCAACGCCGAGCGGGCCCGCCTGCAGCAGCTGATCGACGCCGCTGCCAAAACCGCGATGCCGGATGGGTCGGTCACGAACGTGCCCTCCCCCACCGAAGTCCATTAGAGTCGAATTCGATGGCTGCCGTTTCACAGAACAAGAAGAGGCTCGACGACCTCGAAAAGTCGTCGGACTCGATCAAGCGCGACTACGACCAGTTCTTCCTGGGCTTGTCGAAGCGTCCGCCGACGACGGCACAGGCCCAGTTCGCCGGCCAGATGCGCAAGATCAAAGAAGATGAGCTGCGGGAGTGGAACACCCAGGACAAGTTCCGCTTCAACCAGATTCATGCCCGCTTCGTCTCGATGGAGCGCGTCTGGGCCCGTGAGCTGAAACAGGTCGAAGACGGCACGCACAAGCGCGACAAGCTCAAGGTTTCGCTGGCCAAGAAGCGCGACGCCGCCGCCGCCGCGGCCGCCGCGCAGTCCCATCCCAACGCCCAGGCCGACGCCCACACCGACGCCAACGGCGAGAAACCCGAGCCCACGCGGCTGCAGGCGACGGCCGATCCGCTCGACAGCATCGACCTCGACATGAACTCGTTCGACGACGAGCCGCCGGCAGCCGCGCCCGCGAAGCCCGCCGCGCCGAAGCCGCAGCCCCGCCCTGCGGTGGCGGCGGCCGCCCCGCGCCCTGCCAACGGCGGTGGCGGTGGCGGTGGCAGTGGCGTTGGTGGCGGCGACCTCGGCGGCTTGAGCGAGCAGCGCCTGCAGATGCTCTACAAGGTCTACATGGACGCCAAGAAGCGGACCGGCGAGGCCTCGAACCTCTCGGTCGACGCACTGCGCTCGCAGATCGCCAAACAGGTCCCGCAGATTCGCCAGAAGCACGGCTGCGAGCAGGTCGACTTCAAGGTCGTGCTCAAAGACGGCAAGGCGATGCTCAAGGCGATCCCCAAATAGCTTCTGTCGTCGTCGTCGTCGTCGCTGTTGTCGTCGTCGTCTGCTTGCTGTCATGAAAAACGGCGCCCGCATTGGGCGCCGTTTTTCGTTTCGCGTTGCGCAGACAACGATTCTGATTAGCGACGCAGGCGGTTGAGCAGCGAGATGATGTTCCAGAGCAACACCAGCAGGGCCATCGAGATTTCAAAGGCGGCCTCGATGTGCTGGTCCTCTTCAAACTCGTGGACGACGGTGTTGAGCCGGTAGAGCAGGGAGAAGCCGGAGACGACGACGAAGACCACGGAGATGATCAACCCAAAGATGCCGCCGATGGGAAAGGCGAACTGCAGCACCATCAGCACGAGCATCGGCAGGCCCAGCACCGAGAGGCCGGCCTTGACCATCGAGAGCTCGCTCTTGTTGAACCACACGTAGACCAGCATGCCGAGCGCCGAGGCCGCGGTGATGCCCATCGCCTTTGCAATGATGCCGAAGCCGGCGATGCGCGCCGCTTCGGGCGTCTCGCCAACCGGCACGTAGCTCACCGTGGCGAGCAGCAAGAAGCCGAAGCAAAAGCCCATGCCGACGATGCCGAGAATGAAGCCAGGAATCTTGGCCTCGCCGTAGACCATCTTGCGGGCCACGTACTGCGACACCATGAACGCGCCCACGACGACGACAAAGATGCCGAGCCGCCCGAAACCGAAGACCACGGGCGCGACGGTGACCGTGGAGACAACGGCGATGACTGCGGCGGCGGCCAGGGCGGCAAAGGTGAGCAGGCCGACCTTGCGCAAGAACGCGAGTCGGCTCTCGGACGGGCCGGAAATGGCGGGTGCGTACCCGGTGGCGACGGACATGAGTTCCTCCTCGTTGAAGATCGAATCGAAAGGTTAGCAAAGCTCCGAGAGGGCGACGAGGGCGGCTTTGGCACCGTCGGCGATGCCGATCACGCGCCCCGGCGCGGCAGCAGCGACACGCGCGTCGTCGACGTCGGGCTCCCGCACGTTGATGCGCACCAGGGTGGCCCGCGGAAAGCGGGCCACGATCGATTCGGAGAAGCCGCGCACCGTCGGAATGGCCCGGCCGGCGCCGCCTTCGACGACGACGACGGGCTTTTTGGCATCGAGCCCCGACAGCCAGGCCTCGAGCCGGTCGAGCTGCTCGCCGGTGCGCGTGTCGTCGAAAGCGGGGTCGCCGAACATCAAGATGTTGGGGCGGGCGACGGCGCCGCAGCGGCACAGCGGAAACGGCGGACGGGCCCGGAATGTGGTGCCGTCGACGTCGACGTCTGCTGGATCTGCCGGCCACAGACCGTGTGAATGCGTCGTACACTGGAACACGCCGATCGCGCCATGCACCTCGCACAGTCGATCGTCGGCGAAGCCGGCCTTTGTGAATGCGCCGTCGACGTTGGAGGTGAAGACAAAGGCGCCGGGGCCGCGGTCGGCGCAGCGGTCGGCGAAGCGCTTGAGGACGGTGTATCCGTCGTGTGGCATGGTCTTTCGATAGAGATTCAATCGGTGGCCATAGAAGCCCCAGGCCAGCGCCGGATCGCGGGCGAACCAGCGCGGGTTGGCGAGGTCTTCGAACGAGAGCCCGAGGTGCTCGTAGGCCGGATAGGCGCGCCAGAACCCTTGCGGCCCGCGGAAGTCGGGCAGGCCGGAGTCGACGCCGAGGCCGGCGCCGCCGCAGACGACGAGGGCGCCACCGTCGTCGAAACAGGCGCGCAGAGCGGCCGCGGCGCGGGCCAGGGCGTCGCCAGCGGCGCCGCCGGCGGTGTCGGGCGCGTCGGGTGTGTTGGGCGTGTCGGTCATGAACAAGACCTCCGGGGTGGATGTTTGTAGAAGAGTGCTGTGCCTGTCGACGACAACGTCCGCTTCGACGTCTGGGTGTGCCAGGGGCGGCTGTGCACGTCCCACGGCGCCGACGATGTCAGCCGCGCTTGCGCCAACGAGCTCGCGGGGCGCGCTCTCGACGGTGATGCCCCTCCGGGAGGGGCGCGGGCCCGTCTGCTGCGC
>JBKJNL010000864.1:0-2994 GCA_046593615.1 Myxococcota bacterium
CACGGCCGCGGGCATCAAGCCCATCCTCGGCATGGAGGCCTACGTCACCGGGGTCACCGGCGACACCAAGCACACGGATCAAAAGCGCGAGAACTTTCATCTGGTGCTGCTGGCCCAGAACAACATCGGCTACGACAACCTCAAGAAGCTTTCGACCCGCGCATTTACGCACGGCAAATACTACTATCCACGCCTCGATCGCGACCTGCTCAAAGAACACAGCGAAGGACTGATTGCCTTGACCGCCTGCCTCGGCGGCGAGGTCGGCAAAAAGGCCGCGCAAGGCGACCGCGACGGCTCACGCCTGGCAGCTCGCACGTTCCGCGACATCTTTGGGCGCGACAACTTCTTTCTCGAGGTACAGCCGAACGGCATCGCCAAGCAGAACGTTGTCAACGCTTTTCTGGCCGAGCTGTCGCGCGACGAAGACATCCAGATCGCGGCCACCAACGACTGTCATTATGTGACACGTGACCAGCACGAGGCCCAGAACATCCTGATGGCCATCCGCCAGCAGCTGCCCTGGGGCGACCCCAAGCTGCACAAGCACGAGACCGACGCGTTCTACATCCGCTCGGGCGAAGAGATGTGGGGCCTCTTGCAGGGCGATCATGCCCAGGCCTTTGAAAACACCTGTGAAATTGCCCGGCGCTGCAATGTGAAGCTGGAGCTCGGCAAGATCTACCTGCCGCCCTTTCCCATCCCGTCGGAGTACCCCGACGAAGCCGGCTACCTCAGCGAGCTGGCGTACAAGGGCCTCGAGCGGCGCTTCACCGAGATCGCCTACAAGGTCGATCGCGAAGAATACAAGAAGCGCCTGCAAACTGAGCTCGATTGCATCATCAAGATGGGCTTCCCTGGCTACTTCTTGATCGTGCAAGATTTCATCAACTGGTCAAAGGCAAATCTGGTGCGGGTCGGGCCCGGCCGCGGCTCCGGCGCCGGCTCCCTCGTCGCCTATGCCTTGCGCATCACCGACCTCGATCCCCTGCCCTACGACCTGCTGTTCGAGCGCTTCTTGAATCCCGAGCGCGTGTCGATGCCCGACTTCGACGTCGACTTCATGCAAGAGGGCCGCGGCCGCGTCATCGACTACGTCGCCCAGAAGTACGGCCGCGATCGCGTCGGCCAGATCGCCACCTACTCGGGCCTGAACCCCAAGAGCGCGATCAAGGACGTGGCCCGCACGCTCGGCGTGTCGTTCACCGAGATAAACGAGCTCACCAAGCCCATCCCGCCCATCCTCGAGGGCAAGAAGCTCGATTTCGACACCGCGCTCTCCTACGCGCCCAAGCTCGCCGAGCTGGCCAAGACCGACCCGAAGTTCAAGCAGGTCATCGACGTCGCCCGCACCCTCGAGGGGTTGTTCCGACAGGCCGGCATGCACGCCGGCGGCGTCGTCATCGGCGAAAAAGACCTCGTCGAATACGTGCCCTGTTTCGCCGGCAACAACGGCGAGTACGTGACGCAGTTCGACAAAGACAAGGTCGAAGCCGCCGGCCTCGTGAAGTTCGACTTCCTCGGCTTGAAGACGCTCGACGTCATCGAGTCGTGCGAGCGGCTGGTGAACGCGCGCATCGCCAGAGAGAACACCTTTGCCGAGCCCGAGCGCGAGGCCGCGGCGCTGAAGCACCCGCACACGTTGCGGCCGAACCCGTTGACCGGCGAGAGCCGAAAGACCGGCGATGCCCTCAAGCCCCTGATCGTCGACGTGCTGCATCTCGACGAAGACAAGGTCTACAAGCTCATCGCCTCGGGCGACACGCTGGGCGTGTTCCAGGTGGAATCTTCGGGCATGCGCGACATGTGCCGGCGCTTGAAGCCCACCTGCTTCGAAGACGTCGTCGCCGCCGTCGCCCTCTACCGCCCCGGTCCGATGGACGCCGGCATGCTCGACGACTTCATCGACCGCAAGCACGGACGCAAGAAGGTCAGCTACCCGCATCCGCTGCTCGAGACCGTGCTGTCACCGACGTACGGCACCATCGTCTACCAGGAGCAGGTCATGCAGTCGGCTCAGGTGCTGGCCGGCTACTCCCTCGGTGGCGCCGACCTTTTGCGCCGGGCCATGGGCAAGAAGAAGCAGTCGGAGATGGACAAGCAGCGCGGCAAGTTCGTCGAGGGCTGCGCCAAGAACGGCATCAGTGACAAGCAGGCCACCGAGATCTTCGACACCATCGACAAGTTTGCTGGCTATGGATTCAACAAGAGCCACTCCGCTGCCTATGCGCTGATTACCTATCAGACCGCCTATTTAAAGTGTTTCTATCCGATCGAATTCATGGCCGCTCTGCTCACCACCGAGGTGGGCTCGACCGAGAACGTGGTGAAGTACATCCAGGAGGCCCGCACCCACGGCATCGAGGTGCAGCCGCCCGACGTCAACGTCTCGGAGATCTCATTCTCCGTCGACTACGCCGTCGACGACGCGCTGCGCCTGCGCCGCAAGTTCAAGGGCACATCGTACGGCCGCATCCGCTTCGGCCTCTCGGCCGTCAAGGGCATGGGTGACCAGGCCCTGGAGGCCATCCTCGCGGCCCGGCGCAGCGTCGTGCGATTCAGCTCGTTTTATCATTTTCTCGAGCAGATGCCGGCCGGCAAAGTCAACCGCAAGGTCGTCGAGGTCTTGATCAAATCAGGATCCCTTGATTCCTTTGGCAAGGGCCGCAACACCTTGTTCTCGAGCATCGACGACGCGCTGTCGATCGCCGACGCCAACCGCAGCGACGCCGCCTCGGCGCAGTTCAGCTTGTTCGGCGCGGCGACGACCAAACGGGCCGAGGTCTACCGCGAGGTCGCCGAGTGGGCCCACAAGGAGAAGCTGCAGAACGAGCGCGAGGCCGTCGGCTTCTACCTCTCGGGCCACCCGCTCGACCGCTACGTCGACGACGCCAAGAAGCTCGGCGCTGTGCCCACCTCCGAGCTCGTGGCCATGCGCCACAACAGTGAGGTGGCCATCACCGGCATCGTCGCCGCGCTGAAGGAGCGCAAGAT